>CAMLNK010001013.1 GCA_946481035.1 uncultured Dyadobacter sp.
CGGCACCGAAGCCCGAACGCGTATCTTTCTTCTCAGTGAAGGTGTATTTTTTCATTTTGAATATGTCAGTTTTATGAAACCGCGCGCATTACCGCGCTGATCCGGATATTAATAGTCTCCCAAAGATTCTTCCAGCTGAGCCAGTGCCGCCGCCAACTGCTCGTCGTTTGGCGCTACACCGTGCCATTTATGGCTGCCCATCATGAAGTCGACGCCGTAGCCCATGCCGGTGTGGAGCAATACCATGATCGGTCTGCCATGTCCCAAACGGCCTTTTGCTTCGTACAGGCCCTTCACTACTGCGGCCATGTCGTTTCCTTCTTCGATGTTGATTACTTCCCATCCGAATGCTTCATATTTGGCACCGAGGTCGCGGTTGTTCATTACCTTAACAGTCGGGCCGTCGATCTGCTGGCCGTTCAAGTCAATGAATGCGACCAGGTTATCCACTTGGTGGTGCGGTGCGAAAGTAGCGGCTTCCCAAACCTGGCCTTCCTGCTGCTCGCCATCGCCCATCAGTACATATACGATTCCTTTATCGTTGTTCAATTTCTTAGCGGTTGCCGCACCCAGCGCTACCGACAATCCCTGACCCAGTGAGCCCGACGCGATACGGATACCTTCGAGGTGCTCGTGCGTGGTAGGGTGTCCTTGCAGACGTGAATCCAGCTTACGGAAAGTAGCCAGCTCAGATACAGGGAAATATCCCTTGCGTGCCAATACGCTGTACCATACCGGGGAAATGTGGCCGTTCGAAAGGAAGAAAAGGTCTTCGTCCTTACCATCCATATCGAATACAACCTTGCCATCATTCTCTTTAAGCTTCATGCGCTCAAAGTACAATGCTACCAACAATTCGGTGCAACCCAGCGAACCGCCAGGGTGACCCGACTGACAACCATGTACCATTCGTACGATGTCCCTGCGAACCTGGGATGCTACTTTTTCTAATTGTTCAATTTCCATTTTTATTTATTTTCTATTGGACTGTCCTTGATCCGGTTGCCCGAAGCCCAGGACCATTTAGGCGGCGTAAATGTCCTGCTATTCGGAATGTTAAAATGACTGATTATTATTCAGTTTTTCCAAGAATTTGATCAGTGTGTTTCGACGATTCCACTTTGGAAATGATCTCTTCAATGATCCCTTTTTTGTTGATGACGAAAGTTGTGCGCAGTACACCCATGTAGGTGCGCCCGAACAATGTTTTTTCTCCCCAGACGCCGTAAGCTTCTACCATTTGATGCTCCGTATCGGCCAGCAGGGGAAATGGGAGGTTATGTTTTTTGATAAACCGCTGATGCGATTTTTCGCTGTCGGGGCTCACTCCGAATACTTTGTAACCTTTTTTCAGGAGCGCTCCGTAGTTATCCCGGATATTGCAGGCCTGATTGGTGCAGGTAGGTGTGTTATCTTTGGGATAAAAGTACAAAACAACTTTCTCTCCTTTCAAATCCGACAGCTTTACTTGGTTTCCATCCTGATCTTTTACTGAAAATGCGGGTGCGGGGTCACCGACTTGTAGTCCCATAATCTATCTTCTACGTTTTCTGGTTTTTTTAGGTTTAACAACCAGGTCCACCAATTCTGTTCGCAAGATAGTACTATTTCCCGCCCTATCCGTCACTTCCAATACGAGTTCTCCCTCAAATGGCTGGCTATCATCCAGTTTTTCGGACCATATATAGCCTTTTTTAAAATCGTAGTTCAACAAAACCCACTCGCCATTCACCAATGCCTTGAAATTGGCGATCCCCGACAGGCCGTCGCCCACATACCCGCGTATGCGATGCTTGCTATGCTCCACCAGGCGCGCCCGCGGCGGAACCGTATCCTGCTGGATCACAAATGTCCCCAGCTCGCGCGTGTCGAAACGGATCTGGTCGCCATCCCATTTGCCGCCCAGGAACCGGTAATCGCCGTTCAGATAACGGTACACATAAGTGCGCGACTTGTCTTCGGGGACCCTTTCGGGCGTGAATGTGACGTGAATGTAGTCGTTCAATGCTGTTCCGCGATTGTTAATGGTCAATGCATTGAAATTCCGCTGACCTGTTAAAAAGAGCGTGTCGAAAAGACTGGTATTATCCAGGTCCACCGACCATTTCTCCTCTTTGAATGACGACGCAACGCCCGGCAGCACCTGACTGCGCAGGAAGGTCTTCACCATCGAAGTGCCTATTTTCACAGAATCAGGCATTTCTTTCCTTAAATCAGTCAAAAAAACTGCCGATTCCGCCGCGTACAGATCGGGCACTTTCCTCTCTGGCTTTCCTTTAATATAAAATGTCGCAAACGGCTCCTGGCTGCGGTAGTATTTCGCCTTCACCACCAATGTATTCTCCCGCACTTCGGTTTGCACATATTCCGGGTTCACCTCGGTATTATAAACCGGTAAAGGCTCGTTCAGCGGCTCGCCTTTGACAGTGAATACCAGCTCCGAGAAGTTTTCATAAGAATCCGAGATCCGGACTTTTACTTCGTGGCTCAATGTATCCGCGATATTCAGTTTGCCGTTGATCGCATTAGTTTTATATAAATTGAATTGATTCCCGTCGGGAACATAACATTTCAGGAAGCGCTGGCCGGTCGCCTGCTCGGTTTCGTAGTCGATGAGATTGTTATAGTCGCGGGTCGAGGCATTT
>CAMLNK010001014.1 GCA_946481035.1 uncultured Dyadobacter sp.
GGTTATGGTAATTACTGTCGGAACATCAAGCCTGCTGCGTGAGCTTTTTGAAAATCTCTTCCAGTGAATCGCCCGTTTCGCGGAGCTCCTGCAAGGAGCTGTCGCTCACGACTTTTCCTTTATTGATAATGATCACGCGGTCGCACAATGCTTCCACTTCCTGCATAATGTGCGTGGAAAAAAGCACCGTCTTGTCTTGGCCCGCCGTACGTATCACCTCGCGGATCTCCTGGATCTGGTTAGGATCGAGGCCGGTTGTTGGTTCGTCGAGGATCAGCACGTCGGGATTGTGCAAAAACGATTGCGCCAGTCCCACGCGCTGCCGGTAACCTTTGGAAAGCTGCCCGATTTTCTTCCGGCGCTCCGGTTCCAGTCCGCACATCGCGATCACTTCATCCACCCGCGCATTCAATGCCGCACCGCCCATTCCGTACAGTTTCCCCGAAAAAAGCAGGAACTCCGTTACGTACATATCCAGGTACAGCGGGTTATGCTCGGGCAGGTAACCAATGGCCCTGCGCGCAGGCATAGGCTGCTGTATCACATCGAAATCCGAAACTTTCGCTACGCCTTCGGTGGGTTTGAGATAGCCCGTCAGGATTTTCATCGTCGTCGATTTTCCCGCGCCATTCGGGCCGAGAAAACCTACGATTTCACCTTTTTTAAGGCTGAATGAAATCCCGTCGACCGCGCGCTGCGTTCCGTAAACCTTCGTCAGATTTGTGACTTCGATCATGTATTAATTTTGAATGATTGAATGATTGAATGAGTGAATAAAGGGGTCAGGAAATGTCATGTATTGCCATGTATTGTCATGTATTGTCATGTATTGTCTCTTTTATCCTGACACATGGTTAACCCTGACCACTCTTGACAACCCCTACAACTCTTGACAACCCTTGACAACTCTTGACAACTCTTGACAACCCTTGACCACTCCTGACAACCCCTGACTACTAGTGACCTCATTCAGACTTTCAGAAACAGTTTATTCCTGTAAAGTAAATACATAAACGCCCATTGTACCGCGATAAATGCAATTACTTCGCCCACTGCTTCTACGCCGTGCGGGAAATAGCTGAGTATGCCGCCGAACAATGCGCGGGCCGTATAACCAAAGTCTATGAACCGGCCGACCATGTAAATCACAATCGAATTCATGCCTATTACCACGAAAAACAGCGTCCATTTGCGGTAGTTGAGCACGTCGACAATCCAGTAGAACAGTGCCAGTAGCAATGTACTGAACCCGCCTGCGCAGAGCACGAACGAGCTGGTCCAGAGGTTTTTGTTAATAGGGAAAAAATAATCCCAAACCAGGCAGATCAACAGGCTGACTACCCCTGCGAAAACCAGGTAAATAACTTTACTCTTCTGAGAAAGTACTTCGTGGCTCGTGCGCAGGAGCTCGCCCGCGAAGATGCCCATTAATCCTGTCGCAATGGCCGGGATGGTGGACACAAGCCCTTCCGGATCGTGAATGGTGAGGTGCAGGCGGCCGGGGATGATCATTTTGTCGATATAGCTGGCCGGGTTGCAATCGATCGTAAGGAAACCAGCCCCGCAGCCGGGTACCGGATAGAACATCATGAACAGGTAATAGCCGATCAGCAGCCCGCCGAACCAGATCCAGCGTGCGCGGTAACCGAAATAGAGGTAGATGATCTGCGCGAACATCCCCGCGAGCCCGATACGTGCGAGCACGCTCGGATAACGCATCTGCGACCATTCCGTTTCGAAAAGACCATTGTTATAAATGATCCCTAAAATGACGAGGATAATGCCGCGCTGGATCACCTTGCGGATCAGCTGCGATGGCGGTACGCCCTTTTCGAGGCGGCTCCCGAGTGAGAACGGCGTCGAAACGCCTGCCATAAAAAGGAATGTGGGGAAAATGAGATCGTAGGCACGAAAACCGTTCCAATCGGGGTGGGTAAACTGGTGAGCCAGGACTATCGCCCACGACCAGCCGGTCACTTTGGCGAGCACATGGAAAATCTCTTCGCCACCCGAAATCCAGAACATATCAAAACCACGCAACGTATCAAGGGACAATAACCTTTGTGAAGGAGCACTATCTTTCATCTGACAAAACAGGGTGTAGGGAAATAAAATTTGGAAAATAGAATGGAGTTTGAAATAAAACCAATAGCAACTACTGTAAAGATTGCAAAAAATACCATCCGTGCTCTCGCGTAAAACTATATTTATTTGAATAAGTCTATAAGTCTGGCGGATAATGAAAAAATGAGGTCATATATCAAGGGTGGTCGAAACACCGTTATAAGCATCGAATTTTTAACCCATTATCACCCCATGAAAAGAATCCTGACGCTGCTTTTCGCCCTCGGCCTGCTACTTGGCGGCTTATCCACTTCCAACTCATTTGGCCAATCACGCCGGAGCGACGATCGTCGTGACGACGACCGCTTCGAGAGCGACGAATCCGCCACCAACAGCAAGCTCAACAATCGGCGGCTCGAAAAGAACATGGACAAGTACGCCGACCAGCTTCAACTCACAAAGCGTCAGCAGAAACAGCTCAAAAAAATCGACCGTCGTTACGCAAGAATGGAAAGGAAAATGAAGCGCCGCGGGGATAACAGGAGAAGTGACCGCAAACGCCTGGCCGAAGAAAA
>CAMLNK010001015.1 GCA_946481035.1 uncultured Dyadobacter sp.
GTGAAGCTGAATGATTTCAAACGCCAGCCGCTGCTGATCAACCCGATTTCCTTTTCTAATCCCTGCCTGCGGAAAGGGGATGTGAATGGGGATGGTTTGGAAGATGTGTTTATCGGCGGTACGTCCGGCGAAGTGGCCCGGTTGTACATTCAGCAAAAAGGCGGTGCATTCAGCCAGAAACCGGTGCCTGCATTTGAGGCAGATAAGCAAAGCGAAGATACCGACGCGTTGTTTTTCGACGCGAACGGCGATGGCGCACAGGACATTTTCGTGGCCAGCGGTGGCTACGCGAGTTTCATGCCCGAGGACCCGCTGCTGCAAAGCCGGTTGTATATCAATGACGGCAAAGGCAATTTTAGCAAAAACGCCGGCGCATTACCCGCTATGCTCACGAGCGCGGGCTGTGTACGTACGGCGGATTTCAATGGTGACGGTAAGCCTGATCTTTTTGTGGGTGGTCGCGTGATACCTGGGCGTTACCCGGAAACTCCGAGAAGTTATGTGCTTATTAATGATGGGAAGGGCAAATTTACCGACCAAACGGCTGCATTATCGAAGGAACTGGAACGCATTGGCCTCGTTACCGACGCGGCCTGGACGGATCTGAATGGCGACAAAAAGGCCGATCTGATCGTGGTAGGAGAGTGGATGCCGGTGACGGTTTTTATCAATAGTAATGGTAAACTCGAAAACAAAACCACCGAATATTTTGACAAACCCTACAATGGCTGGTGGAACAAAATCCTCGTGGAAGACCTGAATGGCGATGGCAAGGATGATCTCGTGATCGGCAATATGGGCACCAACACCCAATGCAAAGCCAGCGACGCCGAGCCGGTGGAAATGGTTTACAAGGATTTCGACGATAATGGCTCCGTTGACCCGATCATGAGTTTTTACATTCAGGGTAAGAGCTATCCGTACGTGACCCGCGACGAAATGCTGGATCAGATGAGCATTATGCGTACCCGTTACCAGGATTATAAAAGCTACGCGGACCTGAGTGTGAAGGAGATTTTTACCAAAGAAGAACTGGAAGGAGCCAAAGAACTGAAAGCGACCTATTTGAAAACAGCATATTTCGAAAGGGCCGCGAACGGCAAGTTTGCTGAAAAAGCATTGCCGTTACAGACACAGGTGTCGCCCGTGTACACCATTACTTCCCTCGATTACAATGGCGACGGCAGAAAAGACTTGCTGCTTTGCGGTAATGTGAGCAAAGCGCGGCTCCGGTTCGGGAAGTACGATGCCAATTACGGCATTCTTTTGCAAGGCAATGGCAAAGGGCAATTTGAATACGTGCATCAGGATAAATCGGGTTTCGGGTTGAAAGGCGATGTGAGAAGCGTGCTGCCGATCGGCCAAAAGTTGCTATTCGGGATTAATCAACAGGAAATAAAAGCATATCAAATTGGCAAAGTTCAGTAACCTTCTTCTGGGAATACTGCTGGCCGTGTCGTGGACGGCCTGCAAAAAGAATGAATCAAAAAAGGAGATCGATCCGGCCGTCATCGGGCAGGTAACGTTGCAGATGACCGACGTCATGGTGCATGACGTGACCAATCCGCCGCTCGGGGCCCGGTTTTATTCTTACGCATGCCTGGCCGGCTACGAAGTGGTTGCCGCGAACGATAAGGCGTATCCTTCCATGCACGGCGTACTGAATGATTTCCCGGAAATCGAAAAGCCGAAGGTGGAAGAATATTCCTACCAGCTCGCCTCCGCGCTGGCTATGCTCGAAACGGCGAAAAAAATGCAGCCTTCGGGTGGTATGCTGCTCAAAAAGTATCAGCAAAGCCTGGTCGACTCCTGTAAGAAAATCGGTTTTACCGACGAAGTAATAGCCGGCTCGCAGGAGTATGCATTGGCGGTGAGCAAGCAGATTTTGAAGTATGCCAAAGGCGACCGCTACAATAAGATCAGCAACTTCCCGAGGTACGAACCACACGGCGGCCCGGGAACCTGGTACCCGACGCCTCCGGGCTATTTTCCTCCCGTAGAGCCCTATTTCAAAACCGTACGGCCATTTACGCTGGATTCGTCGTCGCAGTTCAAGCCTGCGCCACCGGTTGCATTCTCGGAAGCGAAAGATTCGGAGTTTTACAAACTCATGAAACAGAACTACGACGATACCAAAGAGCCTGAGCATCGTGTGATCGCCGCATTTTGGGACTGTAACCCGTTTGCATTGGAAAACAAAGGCCATTTATTGGTAGGGATGAAGAAAATCTCTCCCGGAGCACACTGGATGGGTATTACCGATATCGCCTGCCGGAAAGCCAAAACCGATTTTTCCAAAACAATGCTCATCAATACTTCGGTGGCGATCGGGCTTATGGATGGCTTCATGGCCTGTTGGGACGAAAAATACCGCAGCAACCGCATCCGCCCCGAAACCGCCATCCGCAAATACATCGACCCAAGCTGGAAACCATTTCTGCAAACCCCGCCTTTCCCCGAATACCTGAGCGGCCACTCGGTAATATCGACAGCGGCCGCAGTCATTCTCACCCATTATTTCGGCGATAATTTTGCCTACACCGACACCGTCGAAGAGCGCTTTAACCTCAAAGCCCGTCCATTCAAATCCTTCCTGGCCGCGTCGGAAGAATCCGGAATGTCGCGTTTTTATGGCGGT
>CAMLNK010001016.1 GCA_946481035.1 uncultured Dyadobacter sp.
ACAGATTGCCAGTATATATCCTATGTTACTTCTCATTGCGCTGCTTTTGGAAAATTTCGCGGAACAGGTCATAGTCCGCGGTAATGATAAAACTTACCCCGGTTTCGATAATGAAACCTTCCAGGATCGATTGGTACTGGTTTTTGCGGTAGCCCCTGAACATATACCGGCCGTCCTTGCTGATGGAATAGTCGAGGGCAATGTTGTCGAATACCTCGGTTGAATTGCCTGAATTGGTCCGGCTTTCAAGCTCGAAATTTTTACCTACCGAAATTTTCAATCGATTATTCAGGAATGCCTTGCTGAGACCCACATTCAGGTCGGTGCGCGCACCGGAGGTCTGGTCGGCGGTGGAGTTCAGGCCAATGTTGAGGTCGACACCTTTCACGAGGTCTGAGGCCAGGTTATTAAGTTGGTCGGTAAGGAGCTGACTCACGCTTTGCCGGGCCACAGCTTCCGCACTCGAACCGATATTGAAGCCTGCCGTAGACTGATCAGTGATGAATTTGTTGGTAATCAGCAATGCAAATGCCTGCTTGTTCGCTTCGGATGGGTTGTTCTCGATGTCTTTCCAGAACGTCTGCTGCATAATGTCGTTGGCAACCTGCTTGTCGACTGAATTTTCGGGTATGACGATCTTGAACGTAATGTTAGGCGTCGTAAGATTCCCTGTGATCACGATCTGCACCTCCACCGGTATTTTGCTCGCACCCTGGAATTTGGCGGCAATCGAGCCCGGGTCGACCATTACCGGGTAAGAAGCGGTAATATTCAGATCGGCTTTCATAGGATCGCCGGTCCATAGTAGCGTACTTCCCTTTTTGATCTCAAACTGCCTTTTCAGGATTTGAAGGGTGAGGTCGTAAGAGCCTTCCGTCAGGTCGTAGGAGCCGAGGAGAAAGAGCTGTCCGTTCGGCGCGACACCGGTATTCAGCTGCGCATTACCTTTCAGGCGGATATTATCCCCATTCAACTCGTCGATCACGACTTTGAACTCGGATTTGTCATCCACGTCGATATCCAGCGAAATCTGCGAAGCAAAATCTACCATAACATTCTACACGGCCTCCACAGAGTCCTTTTTCACCACTTGCGACGAATCGCTCATATCCACAAACTCGATCACCCCTTTGGTCGCGTCGCCTGCCTCGGTCGCATCGTTGGGCATTACCACCGTGATATTGCTTCCGGGATCTACTTTCACATTACCGTCGATTACCGAATTGGCTCCCTGGCCTTTCACGGTCAGGTTGGCGTCGATATTGGCTTTTCCGAAAAACAGCTCATTCTGTTTTTGCGTTGAATTCAGGACATTGAAGTTTTTAGCTGAAATCGTCAGGTTATACCCTACATCCGGCAGCTTAGCAATGCTTACATTCCCGTTGATCTTCGCAGTCTGGTTGAGCGAATCGGTGACCGTGAAGTTGTTAAAATTGATATTCTGCCCGTTGAACTGGATTTTCTGTCCGGCCAGCGAATAGCGCGATCCGAGCTGCGTCGCATTGAATGCTACATTATCGAAATTGACGGCCCCATTCAGCTTCGGGCTGTCCGTCGTACCGGTGATGGCGATGTCGCCGGTGAGGTTACCTTCCGCCCGTTTCAGTTCTCCGAAACTGAATGCCTCGATGGTTTTGGCACTGAGCTTTTTCAAATCCAACTTGAAATCCATCGGACTTTCGGATTTCAGGTTGTAGCTCCCGTTGAGGCTCACATCGTTCTGGTCGTTCACCAGCGACGTTTCCACACGGATCAGATTTTCGGTTTCATTGGTCGATTTTAGCGCCAGATCACCCACCGGAATTTTAGTAACTGCCAGGTTATTGATCGTCAACTCGCCTGTGTACAAGGGCGAGGTCATATAGTTACTCAGCAGCACCTTACCATTCAATGTCCCGGTCGCGAGCGTTGAATCGAGCGTGGCGATCTCGATCAGCGGGCCGATGGAGATATTCGACATGGTGATGTCGAGCGGACTGTTGGGCGCTTCCGAAGTCGAGTTGATTTTGATGGACTGCCCTTCGTTGCTGATCGCGAAATTGTTCACATACACGCTGTCGGACGCATATTGCACGTAGCCCGCAGTGTCGGTCTGCCAATTATCGTAATTAAGCAGCAGGCCGTCGCGCAGGTTCAGGCGGTATTGATTGTTGTTCACTGCCAGGTTACCTTTCACTGCGTGCCGTTCGGTATTCACCGAGTCGCGGACGACAAAATCGAACCTCACATTGTTATCGACAATCTGACTCGCCAGCGAGGCATTCTGCATTCTGAAACCGCCGGTGTTGACGATGCCTACATTGGCATTCAAAGCCGCATTGGCCTCTACCGTGCTGAAATCCACCGACACACGTTCGACGATCGTACTGTCATAGTTGATCATCGGAACGCTGAGGCGGGCTACCAGCGACGAATCCTTCTGGTTGTCCATTTGCGCGCGCAGCTGGATTGTCTTCATTTCCCGTATTTCCGGAACGAAAATCTGAATGGCCGGGTGGTTGGTCAGCGTGGCGTCCAGGGCAAAGTTTACCGGTTTGGTTACTTCTTTATAGGTCAGGTCGGGTGATTTAAAATGCTTCCCTACCTCGGTCAATATCGCGTCGCCAAGTTCTGTGTAGGAATATTGGCCGGTC
>CAMLNK010001017.1 GCA_946481035.1 uncultured Dyadobacter sp.
GAGAATTTGCTGAGAATATCAGCTAAAGTAATATTAACCGGTGCCATGGTTGGCGGTTGCAAAATCCCGCCTTCGTTCAATCGCAAACCATCGCTCCACTAACAATTCGTACCTGTACACGCCCTTCGGGCGTCGGACGTAAAACCTCTCCGCGGTTTTACGCCGCAGTACATCGGCGTTATGAATAAAAGCGAGATCTATGTCTAAGCTACAAGTTATTTCAGTATCCGTCTTGTGCTTCGCAGGGTTCGCTTCGGTTCTCTCGCTGATTTTCTATTTTGGCGATTGGCCTCGACTGATCGCGGTAGTTGTAGTCGGAGTATTTCTGGGATTGTTAGCTGCGCCGTCGATTGAACCGAAGGCATTCAAGCATGCTTGGGCCTATGAGCTTTTATCAGGGGCAATGGCTGGAGTCTTGATTGGTTTTATTTTTATTGGAAGCGGCGAGGCAGTTGCAGTGGGCGCACTACTCGGGGGTGTACTTGGCTATACGGCTCCCTATTGGATAAAGCATGCCCCGATTCCCTAAAACTCATAACAAGGCGCATCAGTACGTGGCCTACGGCCACCGGACGGCTTCCAGCCGCCGCTGTGCTTAGCGTTGAGGCTGTAGAAAAACTCAAAAAACTCGGCATATTTTGCTAAAATTGCGCATCGAAAAAGGAGTTGTACTATGCCGAACTACAAACCATACAACTACAACCAAACTTCAATGGTAGTTATTAACTTTGAAGATCAAATCCAACCTGGAACCTTCGAGCACGCGATACATTTCCTCATTAGCGAACGCCTTGAGCTCAGCGTCTTCGAGCCAAAATATAAAAACGACGCCGGCGGCAGACCTGCTTACGATCCAGCTATCCTGTTAAAAATCATTTTGTTCGCGTATTCCAAAGGCATCACTTCAAGCCGCGAGATTGAATGGTGCTGCCAGAACAATGTAATTTTCAAAGCTCTTTCCTGTGACACCGTTCCGCACTTCACCACCATCGCCAGTTTTGTTAGCAGTTACCCGAAAGCCATCGAAGGTATTTTTGAACAAGTGCTGTTGGTGTGTCATGAAGAGGGGCTGCTTGGTAATGAGTTGTTTGCCATCGACGGCTGCAAAATGCCATCCAATGCCGCTAAAGAATGGTCAGGTACGCTCGACGAGCTTTCTAAAAAGCGCGCCAAAATACAACGACAGATCAGACGCTGTTTGAAAGAACACAAGAAGCTGGATAAACGCAACGCTGACAACAAGGCTCGCGCCGAGCGCTTGGCAAAATCAGCGGACACCCTCGGTAAAGCCTTCGATAAAATCGACAAATTCCTAAAGACAGCGAGCCCACGGATGGGCCAAGCGAAAAGACCAAAGGAAGTGAAGAGTAATATCACCGACAACGAATCAGCCAAGATGACTACCAGCAAAGGCACGATTCAAGGTTATAACGGCATTGCTGCTGTTGATAAGAAGCATCAGATTATTGTTGAAGCTCAAGTGTTTGGTGAGGGTCAGGAGCATCACACGCTTAAGCCTGTATTAGAAAGGCTAAAGGCGCGTTTTCAGCGCACGGGTATCGCCGAAGACATTTACCAATCCGGCGTTATCGTCACCGCCGATACCGGCTTCTCCAATGAAGCGAACAACAAATATCTACGCGAAGAAAATATAAACGCTTACATTCCCGACAACCGGTTTCGTTCACGCGACCCGAAATTTAAAAATCAAAAAGAAAAATACGGCTTTCGTCATCCCGGAAAATCAAATACTATTGAAGTGATACCGGCCTCAGAATTTACCTTCAACCCGACTAAGAAGACGTGCGTGTGCCCACAGGGCAATCCCATGTGGTTGCATCACGAAGGTAACGATCATAACGGCACTCACAGAATACACTTTGAAGGACGGTTAACGGATTGCAGACACTGCCCTATAAAAGAAGCGTGTATGCAAAACCCGAGCTCGGCCGATACCCGTAAAGGCCACGGCCGTCAGGTTTCTTTTACGATCAAAGACAAACGAAACCCAACTGCGACGGACTGGATGAAACGGCGAGTCGATAGCGTTAAAGGAAAGCAGGTTTACAGCCATCGAATGTCGGTGGTTGAGCCTGTGTTTGGCAACCTGGGCACCAATAAGGGGTTGAATCGTTTCAGTCTGCGAGGAAAAACTAAAGTTCAGGGTCAATGGCAGCTATTTTGTTTAATACAAAACGTAGAAAAGCTGATGCGATATGGCAATTTGGGGCGAAATTAAGCGATGAGCAAGTTACTCATCGCGTTTTTTCATCTAAGCTGGAAAGAATAAAGAAATTAGATCAGCTTTTAAAAAACTGATCATTCATCAATTTTAAATCGGGACAACTTTATGGCTGAGAAGGCGGATTTTCCTGAAATCGTTTTTCTACAGCCTCGTTATGCAGACTTTTATGATCAAACTTTTTCCCATACCGATGATCTTTTTTTGCACGAAACTTCTTGCTGATTGCAGCCCTCCATCTATTCATGAATTTGTTATGGAAGTTCACCGATGTCAGTCCGTCCAATTCAGTATTGACCTGTCTGAGGATTATGACTGGTATAAATTTGAAGAAAATGAAAAGTATAAATCTGGAATTATTTTGAGTGGAGTAGTTAATGAAAACAA
>CAMLNK010001018.1 GCA_946481035.1 uncultured Dyadobacter sp.
CCGCATTGCAGAGTGAATATTCGGTGATTACTCGCGATGTAGAAGGTACGATTCTCGATACGGTTCGCGAGTTGGGCATTTCGCTTGTCCCTTACTCGCCGTTAGCCAGAGGACTGGTTACCAATACATTGAATACAGAAACACTGGCAGAGAACGATTTCCGCCGCAGCCTGCCACGGTATCAGGGCGATGTAGCCGACAACAATGCCAGACTGGTGAACGGTTTCGCCGAAATCGCCGCGGGCAAACAATGCACACCCGCCCAACTCGCGCTAGCATGGGTACTCGCGCAAGGCGACGACATTATCCCGATCCCCGGTACCAAAAAACGCAAGTACCTCGAAGACAATGCCGGCGCGTTGGATGTAAATCTTTCAACCGAAGACCTGCAAACCATCGACGCCCTCATTGCCCGCTACCCCGACACCGGGGCCAGATACAGCGAAGGCGCCATGAAAATGGTCAATCATTAAAAAAATCATAAAAAATTTTAGTCCCCGGGTTAAAACCCGGGGCAATAGGAGCGCCGGAGGCGCGGACAACCACTGGCCTCGGGTTTAGATTTGAGGATCTAAATAGTTTTTAAGGAAGGATCGTAAAAGGTTCTCCATAATGCTACGGCTTCCTCGACTGTTTCCGGCGGGGAGGCCAGGTAGCTTTTAATTTTAGCCAGGTTTTCGGAATGAACATCCTTGGCTGAGTATTTGATCAGGTTCACCAGCAGCTTGTCGATCTCCGTGGTGTCGTTACGCCAGTTTTTGGTATACTTCCCAAACCATTCCTCGTTCAGGAAAACCACTCCCGAGTACCTGTACACGTCCGAAAATCCGAACGCGTCGATCACGATCGGCTCGGTGGGCCATTCTGCATTCAATTCCTTGTCGCTATACCTTTCGCGACCATCGCCGAGGAGGGCGATAAATCTGTATGTTTTTACCATTATTGAACTTTACATTTAAAATGCCTTGAAGGCTCAATTTATGCGATATTCCCTCACCGCGCCAAATCAGAAATTGAAATTCTGTTCAGAAACTGGACACAAAGCAATGTCATGTTCAGTTTTTAGCTAAAATTGGACATGACTCTATTTTCTTGTCAAAAAATGGACATATATTTGCAACATGTTCAATATTTATCAAAAAACTGGACACGTATATGCCGCCATTTGACCGCACTATCCCACACAATGCATTACCATTGCTCCCACCTCCGGGTATCGAACACGACCCTGACGTTTTGCGGAAGCTCGTCATCGCTTCCCGCGCGTTAGCTTCGGTCAATTACAATGTCCTGCGCATCCCGAACCCGCTGATGCTTATCAATACTATCGCCCTGCAGGAAGCACGGACATCCACCGAAATCGAAAACATATTCACGACGGAAGATGAACTGTACATGGCAGTATCCGAAGCCGTTAGAGAAGAAAAATCTGACTTTGCCATTAAGGAGGTTTTGAGATACCGCGAAGCCTTATGGGCTGGATATGGTGAATTAACCCAAAAAGGAAACATCGATATCGAGCTCATAATCAGCATTTTCAGACAAATCAAAAACACATCCGTCGGCATTCGTCCTCCGCATGCAATAGTAACCATCAAACGCGGAGAAAGTGAATTCCGATCGGGTGAAACTGTTTACACCCCGCCCAGAGGTGCGGGGATTGTCGATAATTTGATGCAAAATCTGGTCGACTATCTCAACGACAATATCGAATACCCCACCGACCCGCTGCTGAAAATGTGTATTACGCATTATCAATTCGAAGCGATACACCCATTTCAGGACGGGAACGGACGCACAGGCCGTATTTTAAACTTATTATACCTGGTCAATCAGAACTTATTGACGCAACCGGTGTTGTACCTTTCACAATACATTATTCGACACAAGGACGATTATTATCACAACCTGGCCGGCGTAACGCAGCGTGGCGACTGGAAGGCCTGGGTGATGTTCATGCTGGATGCCGTCGAGAAAACCGCTATTGTTACGAGTGGCCTCATTGACGCCATCTTGCAGCAAATGAACGAGACGTTTTTGTACGGCAAAGCGAATATCAAGTGGTACAACAAAGAAATCAATGAAGCACTTTTTAGTCAGCCATACAGCCGGCCGAAAATCATCGCGGACGTTATTTCAAAATCCTCCCGGACAACCATCACCAAATACATGGACGAACTCGTTAAGGCCCGCATACTCGTACCCCGTCGCGAAGGCAAAGAAGTGTACTATCTGAATGAAGAACTTATAAGGATCCTGCAATCCTGACCGCAATACAAATCATGATCCGAATCTCCCAACTCCCGCTTATCCAGAATCCCGGACAGTTTTATGCCACAGAACACATCCTGCTTGTGGATGTGCTGCTGGTAGGCGACGCGCCGCGACAAATGCGGGAATACATCAAAAACACGCACGGAGGGTTTATTTACGACAAAAAGACCTACATCCCGATCACGCTTACGGGCACACCCGAAAGCCTGCTCGCCAACGCCGGCAAGCCCATCGTTTTCAAATTCGACCGCGGCTTTGAAAACCATTACCACTTCAACGGCAACCTGAATGCACTGATCTGGCACAAAAAACTCTACAATATTTCCGCACTCATCGACCAACCCTCTGTCCAGTT
>CAMLNK010001019.1 GCA_946481035.1 uncultured Dyadobacter sp.
AAACATTCACAGCCTATTCCAAAGAAACCAAATGGATGGATTGGGGCGCCGACAACTACGCCGCCGTGACCTTCTCCAACACCGGTAACCGCAACCTGCTGATGGGCTGGATGAGCAATTGGCAGTACGCCAACCAGGTGCCCACCGACCCGTGGCGCAGCGCCAACACCATTTCCCGCGAACTGGGCCTGAAAGCCGTGGGTAAAGAGCTGTACCTGACTTCGGTACCCGCCAAAGAACTGGACGGCATTAAAGCGGAAGGTTATTCCAAAAAGAATGTGGCTGTAAAAGCACCGGTAGACCTCGCTCCAAAGGGCGGCAATGCGTCGGGCCTGTTCCGGCTGGACCTGAAAACGGCAGCGGCCAGTGATTTCGAACTCGTACTTTCCAATAAGGAGGGTAATGAGCTCCTGATCGGTTATGACAAGGCTGCCGATCAATATTACATCGACCGTACCAAATCGGGCAAAATTGATTTCGAAGCAGGTTTCGGACAAAGGCACATCGCTCCGAGATTGTCGAAAGACGGCAAGATCGCAATCACGCTCGTGGCCGACGTCGCATCCGTGGAACTCTTCGCCGATGGCGGGCTCACTGTTATGACCGACATTTTCTTTGCCGATACGCCGTTGTCGGGCCTGAGCATCAAATCTGCGAAGGGCATTCAATTGGAAGAATTGCAATACACGACGCTGAAACCGTCGATGGAGTAGCCGCCAGGCATTCATAGAGCTGCCGTGGCGGTGCCTGCGGCAGCTCTATTTTGTATTATATTTGAAATACAAATTATTCTATGAGACTCGCGCTGATCGCTTTTCTGTTGCTGACGTTGTTGGCAGGCTGTGCCGAAAAACCGGGAGACAATTATGTCATCGGCTTCTCGCAATGCACCGGCGACGACGAATGGCGGCGTGCCATGCTCGACGGCATGCAGCGCGAGCTCGCATTTCACAACAATACGAAACTGATTTTCAGGGACGCACACGCCAACAGCGCCGTGCAGGTAAAGCAGATCGAAGAATTGCTCCAAAGCGGCATTCAGCTGCTGATTGTATCGCCCAACGAATCGGACCCGCTTACACCGGTGATTGAAAAGGCTTACCAAAAAGGCATCCCCGTGGTGGTGGTCGATCGGCGCACGTCTTCGCCTTACTATACCGCTTACGTGGGCGGGGACAATTACCAGGTAGGCAAAACTGTGGGTGAATATGCTGTTACCCTGCTCGGCGGCAAGGGCAAAATGATCGAAATTACCGGCCTGCCCCGCTCCTCGCCTGCCTCCGACCGCCATCGCGGCCTTGTGGACGCGCTCGCGACCCGGCCGGGCATTGAGCGTGTGGCTACATTGAATGGCCAGTGGGAAAAGGATATAGCGAAAAAGGAACTCCGAAAAGCCCTTCCGAACTTCCCCGACCTCAACCTCATCTTTGCGCAGAACGAGGTAATGGCCAAGGGCGCACGGGAGGTTTGCAATGAAATTTTCCCCGAGCGCAAAATCCACGTGATCGGTGTCGACGGGCTTCCTGGGCAGTTTGGGGATATTCAAATGGTGTATGACGGCCACATTACTGCCACGGCACTTTACCCCACCGGCGGCGAAGAAGCGGCCCGGGTAGCGATGAATATCCTCCAAAAACAGCCGTATCAAAAAGAAAACCTGCTGCAAACGGCCATTATCGACTCGTCGAATGTGCGGATGATCAAAATGCAGACCGACAAGATGATCTCCCAGCAGAACGATATCGAGCGCCAGCAGGCACGCATCGACGAGCAGCTGGAAATCTACCACACGCAGCGGGGGCTGTTATATGTGATGACCGGCCTCTTCATTATTTCCATTATCCTCGGCTCGGTCGCTTTGTATTCGCTGATCGAAAACAAGAAGATTAACCGGGAGCTCAATTCAAAAAACACCGAGATCGTCATTCAGCGGAACCGCATTCAGGATATTGCCGAAAAAGCGCAGGAAGCGACAGAATCCAAATTCAGGTTTTTTACCAATATTTCCCACGAATTCAGGACCCCGCTGACGCTGATCCTGGCGCCTGTGGAAGAGCTTTTGAGGCAAAAAAATGAGAGCCCGGCTGTTAAGAAGAACCTTTCCCTGGTACAAAAGAATGCGAAGCGATTGCTTTGGCTCGTGAACCAGCTCATGGATTTCCGCAAGATCGAAAGCGGCAAAATCCGCTTGCAGGTCGCTGAAAACGATATTGTTGCCTTTATCACCGAGCTGATGCTGCCATTCGAGCAGATCGCCAAAAAGCGCAGGATCGATTTTCGGCTGATCACGCCATTGCCCAGGCTGAGCGTGTGGTTCGATAAGGATATGATGGACAAGGTGCTGTTCAACCTGCTGTCCAATGCATTCAAGTTTACCTCCGACTGGGGCCATATTTACATCCATATCACCGGCACCGCCGACGATGTGACCATTAAAGTGCAGGATAACGGCTCAGGACTGAGCGAAGCCGATATGGCCGGTGCATTTGAAATGTTTTACCAGGGAAAAAATTCCATCAAAGGTACCGGGCTCGGGCTGCCGCTTTCGCGTGAATTTGTGGAACTGCACCAGGGCACCATTACCGCCGACGGCAAAAAAGGTGAAGGCGCTACTTTCACCGTCACATT
>CAMLNK010001020.1 GCA_946481035.1 uncultured Dyadobacter sp.
CCACATCAGCTTGTTCACGATCCTGATGACGGCATCCAGCATTGGATATGCCTATTACAACAACCAGAATACGCCAACGCAGCCCGGACCGGTGAATATGAAGGCGCTCGGTTATGTAATGCCGCTGATGTTCATGTTCATCCTGAACTCATTCCCGGCCGGTTTGACGTTCTATTATTTCGTTTCAAACATCGTAACCATCGCGCAACAGTTGCTCATCAAGCGTTTTGTAAATGAGGATAAAATCAAAAATATCCTTGAAGAAAACCGCAAGAAAAACGCGACCGGCGAGAAGAAGCAGAACAAATTCCAGAAGTATCTTGAAAAGTCGTTGCAGGCTGCGGAAGAGGCGAAAAAGAAACAGGCTGAATTAGAGAAAAAGACTAAAAAGAAATAAAAGGTTTTTTAGATCGTAATAATAAAAGGGCAATGTTCCGGTTGGGATATTGCCCGTTTTTTTCCATTTTGGGCTGATTTTTGCAGTCCAGAAATCAGCACAACCTTGACCCCGGAATCCTGATGAGAGTTATCTTTTTTTTGATTTTGACAGTTCATATCGGCTTGTACCAGACGTCTTTCGGGCAGGGAAATGCCCAGACGGAAAGCAGGTACCGGTCGGCCCTGGCAGATTACAAACAAGGTAAATATGCCGTGGCGATGGACAAGTTCTATCCCATGACGAGCGTGAATGCGAAGACGGCCTATTCGCCCTATGCGCATTACTATTATGCATTGAGCGCCTATCAGCTCAAACGCTACAAGGACGCCCGGCCGATGCTGCTGCAACTGCAAAGCCGGTACCCCGGTTGGAATAAAATCAATGATGTGTATTACCTGCTAGGCGCGGTAGCCCTTGCCAACGGGCAGACCAACGACGGCCTCGACCAGCTCGCCCGCATCAAGGATTCGTCACTGAACAAAGACGTGCAGGCATTGAAACAGCACCATTTGGGTGCCATCAAAGATTTCCTGAAACTGAAAGAATTGCAAAAGGAATATCCTTCCGATCGAGATATTGCTTTGATGGTCTACCAATCGATTCAATCCGCTCGTACGCCTGCGCAAGGGGATTTGGCTTATGCCGAGCAGCTCGACAAGCAGTTCAAATTCCGTAAAAATGAAAAGGTAGAAGAAGCGCCGAAACGCAGTACTCCCAAATCGGACACGCAATGGACGAAAGGCTACCTCGATGTAGCGGTGCTGTTGCCGTTCCGCCTGGACGAGTTTACTACTTCCAAACGCCGTTCGAACCAGTTTGCTTACGATTACTACCTCGGCCTGACCGTAGCGAAAGAACAACTTCAAATGGAGGGTATCACTGTAAACCTGTGGGCTTACGATGTTAGCAACGATGCCAAAAGCATGGAGGCCATTGCGGATAACAAAAATTTCCAGCTTTCGGACATGATCATCGGGCCATTGTACGCCGGTACTTTCGATGTGGCAGCCGATTTCGTTTCCGGAAGTAACGCCATTATGCTCAACCCGCTTTCGACCGATGCAAGCCTCTTGAAAGGCGGGAACATTTACCTCGGGCATCCGTCCATTAACTACCAGACCCAGAAAGCCGCACAGTGGATGCGTACCCTTTCGCCGGGTCTCAACGCCGTAATTTATTATGGCAATACCGCCAAAGATTCGGCAATGGCCGCTTCTTATGCTGCCGAATGGAAGGCAAAAGGAGGGAAGGTAACCTCCATCGTACACATTCAACCCGACCGCGAGTCGATTGAAAGCAAAGTGCCTTCCTTTGAAACCAACAAACCGGCGCACGTCGCATTGTTCTCGTCGGACGGAGAATCGGGCGGGAACCTTATCGAAGTATTGAATGGCCGTAAATTGAATACCCTGCCGGTACTGGCCACCTCGACGAGTTTCAACGCACAGCAATCGAGACTGTCGCGCTATGGTGCGCGTTTGTCGCTCATTGATGCGGATTATGTGGACCGTGAGAAAGAAACGATCCGCCAGTTCCAGAAGAGCTATTACAACAAAACCAGCACTTTCCCTTCGGTATATTCCTATCAGGGCTACGACCAGCTGCTTTTCTTTGCACGGATGCTTTCGAAATATAAGGATAAGCTTCCTTCCGGTCTGCAATCGCGGAAATTCGGCAGCGAGGAGTACTTGCTCTCGGGTTTTGACTATACCAAATCGAATGAAAACCAGATTACACCTGTCCTGAAATACAGCGGTTCCAAATGGGTACCGGTGGATAGGTAATACCAACCTTTTACATACAGAATGAATACTTCAACGAGCCAGCAACTTTTCGAAAAAGCACAAAATTATATTCCCGGCGGCGTGAACTCGCCCGTACGCGCATTCCGTGCGGTGGGAGGCAACCCGATATTTATCAAATCGGCCAAGGGGCCATACATTTACGACGAGGACGGCAACGAGTACATTGAGCTGATCAACTCCTGGGGGCCGATGATCCTCGGGCACGCGCATGAGCTGATTCAAAAGGCGGTTTCGGACGCTATCCAGCATTCATTCTCCTTCGGCGCACCTACGCGCAGGGAAGTGGAGATTGCCGAGCTGATCGTTTCGATGGTGCCTTCGATCGAGAAGGTACGGATGGTGAACTCCGGTACGGAAGCCACCATGTCGGCTATACGCGTAGCG
>CAMLNK010001021.1 GCA_946481035.1 uncultured Dyadobacter sp.
ATACATAGATGACGGAACCCACAAATAGTACTCAGTTTAACCCAAAAAAATATTGAAAAAGTGAATAACAGGAAGGACAATCCAGCCGCGAAGCTTCTCAATGGCCCGAAACACGAGGTTTTTGGCTGATTGGGTGTTCATTTGCAAGATCTCGCCGATCTGGCTGTAATTCAGGTTTTCGATAAACCGCAGCTTGATCGCCTCCTGCTGGCGTTGGGGTAGCTTGGCGATAAGCACATTAAGCTTCTCTTGTCTGGACACGGCCATATCAAGCTCTTCCAGGATTTCAAAATCGTCGGGATCGAAAATATCCGCGTCGATTTCCGACAGCGGGGTAAAAGGCCGCTCTTTACGTTCCAGCAAATGTATAATGCGGGTTTTCAGTGCTTTCAGCAGATAATATTTCACATGCACCGGAACCGAAAGCCGCTCGCGTTTCATCCATATTTCTGTAAAAACATCATGGATGCAGTCCATCACAAAGGCGTCAGATGCAGCCACCAGGCTCGACCCGTAACGGTACATATCCTTGATGTACAGCCGATAAAGTTTCGTATAGGCTTCTTCATTGCCATCCTGAAACATTTTCCAGAGCTCTTGTTCGGTTAATTCAGGCAACGCGGATGGTCGGGTTAGTTAAAAAGGTCGGGACTGAACAGGCGCCCGCCTGCCAGTCCGCTTTAAGAGACGCCAGATCCGGCTATTTACTCTGACCCATCGTAGCTACCTTTCATCCAATGGGATATTATCACGCAGGTGGGCATTGAGATTACCTCCGCCCGCGCCTCCCATTTCCGCGAGGCGATAAGTGATAATACCCTAGGGTATGGTAATGCTTTTTGTTTCGGTTGTATAGGCAGAGAAGATGCCCAATGCCCCGTTAGAGATATTGCCCGGAGGGTTGATAGGCGTGATGCCGCCGCCCGGGCCGCTATCGGCGATCAATGCCAGGGTTTTATAGTAAAGCGCCACTCCGGCATCAATGCATTGCATTTTCAATGTGATTAGATCGCCCCGCTTCAATTCCAGGTCCTGATCATCACTTAGTTCAAGGCGCGCGGTATTCTTCACCCCGTTCTTCACTTCATCGTTCTGAACAAAATGCTGATTGATCAACTTGTCATTAGCAAATAACTCGAACCGGTAATTATTCCCTCTTTCAAGCGGGTCGACATATTCGGGAATAATATTGAACTCGGTTTCTCCTCCGAAAACGACTTCCTCTACTTTAACCCCGTCAAATGGTACTCTGGCCGGCATGGTACTTTGCGCGGTGTAAGTTTGATTTTCAGCGGTAACAGTCATCGTATAAGTCCTGCCCGGGACTCCCTTCAAGGTTTTGATAAGATAAATCCCGTTCCCCTGTGCGCTGAGCGTATCGGCGTTGCCCGCATTATCGCTGATCATTACCACTGCATTGTCGATTGTCGGATAAGCGCCTGTTTCGGTCAGCGCTATTGATTTGCGGATTTTTACAATGTGGGGGCCTTCTTGGTTGGTAATGTTGGCTTCAATAACGATCCTGGATTGGTTGCCCTTATAATCCAGCTCCACCACTTTTTCGCAACCTGTCAGAATTAAAACCGCGGCTACGGTCCTGAGAATATTTTTCATGTGCTAGAATTTGAAATTATAACTGATACTGGGAACCCACTGAAATAGCGATGTCTGAACCGCGTCGATTTTCTGAGGATTGGCTTTGTTTTCCTTGAAAGTCATCATGTATGGATTTTTGCGCCCGTACACGTTGTACAACCCAAAGCTCCATGAGCCCTGAAATCTTCTATGGGACGGGCGTTCGTAGGTCGCACTCAGGTCCAAACGGTGCGTAGCCGGCATCCGGTCCGCATTGCGGCTGCTATATTGATAGATAATCTGGTCGTTAAGCACATATTTACCAGTCGGAAATGTGACTGCATTGCCGGTGTTATAAATGAAAGTCCCGGATAGCGTCCATTTAGCCGATAGCTCATAAATACCTACTACCGACAAATCGTGCGTCCGGTCATGCTTTGCATTGTACCATGCGCCATTGTTAATCCTGTTGATCTGCCGCTCGGTTTTCGATAGTGTGTAACCGATCCAGCCTGTCAGTTTGCCGGTTTTCTTTTTGAGCAGTATTTCCAGGCCGTAAGCCCTGCCCCTTCCGAACAGCAGTTCACTTTCGATGTCGGGAGCCGTGTTGATGTCAGCACCGTCGCGGTAGTCGATCTGGTTTTTCATTGATTTGTAATAGGTCTCCGCATTGAGCTCGTAAGCATTGTCATCAAAATTCCGGCTGTAACCGATGCTTAGCTGGTCGGCAACCCCGGGCTTGATATTGTAGCTGTTTCCCATCCATTGATCCGTCGGGCTGCCTCCGGTGGAATTGCTCATCAGATGCAGGCTCTGTGTGTTGCGCGCATAGCCTGCCTTCACACTGGAAACATCGTTCAACCGGTAATTGGCCGAAAACCTGGGCTCCCAATTGGCATAAGCCTTACCCACTTTCCCTTTCGCAAGCGCAACCGAACTGACCAGCTCATTGTTACGATACACATTATACGTATCCCCTCCGAGCACATTATAGAAAGAGAACCTGAGGCCATAATCCAGGCTCAGCCTTTCTGAGGCTTTGTATGCA
>CAMLNK010001022.1 GCA_946481035.1 uncultured Dyadobacter sp.
ATCTTGGTATCGAAAAAACTGGTTCTAACGGATGGTTTTGTTTCAGAAGTCATTATTCAAATATAAACCGAAATAGCCGAAAACACGGTTTTAGCGTTCCAAATGTTAATCTCTGTTAACGGAGTAGCTATTCAGCCGGTTTCGGCTACAAGTAGCTTGATTCGCAACTTCTGAATGCTTTACTTGCTGCTTCGTATTTCTTAAACCACCAATCCATTACCAAATCTACACGACTTATGAAAACCACATTGTTATCGCTTTTCCTCAGCCTGATCGCATTCACCTGGGCGTCCGCACAAGAAAAGAAGGTGAGCCCACACGTAACCACCGACGGTAAAGATATAAGCATCAAGTACGGTCAGCCATCCAAAAAAGGCCGCGTGCTGTTCGGTAAAGCGGGAAGCGGCAGCCTCGAACCTTATGGCAAGCCATGGCGCATCGGAGCTGACGAAGCCACTGAAATTACGTTCAAGAAAGACGGTATGTTCGGCGGAAAAGCTGTAAAAGCGGGAACCTACACATTGGTAGCCATTCCTAACGAAAAAGAATGGACCCTTATCCTGAATAGCCAGCTCGGCCAATGGGGCGCCTACGACTACGAAAAACACAAAGCTAAAAACGTACTCGAAGTAAAAGTCCCAAACAAAAATTACCCTGCCTCAGAAGAAAAACTGACTTTCAATGTAAAAGATACCTCGTTGGATTTCCAATGGGATAAGGTAGGCTTCTCAGTGCCAGTGAAGTTCTAAAATCAGATTGTAATAAAAAAAGAAACGGGGTGCTACAAAAAGTGGCACCCCGTTCCATTTTTAGGCTGGCGATTTTAATTATCTGACAAAGATTGCGCACCCAATTGCCTGTTGCTCAGATGGTATAATATGTATTTTACCATCCACCCAATAACAAATCCTGCCGGTGGATTCTGCTCCGCTATCGGCAACGGCGCCGACCACAAACGTTGAAGAAGTATTGATAAACAAATCATTCACGACAGTTGATGAGTTTTCATTTTCTCCCGTGAATACGGCTAGCTGCCCGTTTTTATCTAAGAAGCCATTGGAAGCAACGCCACTCTTATCTGCTGCAATTGTCCCATTTCCGAGTAGGTAAACTTTTCCATCATACAATTTCAGTTTTTTCAATGACAGAAAAGCTTTGCTGATCGGTTCGAATTGCCCGTCGCTCCATACACCGTGCCCGGTCAATGCGCCGCGACGATTGTCGCCGGCTACCAGAATCTTTCCCCCTGAGACATCAATTGCAAATACATCACCGCGTTCCGATAGCGGCATCAATACCCCATTTTTCCAATAACATGGCCTACCATCATCTACTCCCGCAATGTAAATGTCAGATCCGTCGAAAACGAAGTCACTCGCGTAACCGGAATAGGTATTTAAATAAGTAACACTCGTGTCATTCAACAAAAAACCTCGTGTACGTACCGGGCCTTCATGAACATACCCGACGACATATATGACGCCGCCGTGGACACTGACACCGGTTACCGCGCCTTCTCCTGGCAAATCAACCATATATTTCTTTCCATTATGCCAATAACAGGGTTTTCCATCACTTTCTCCACCGGCCAAAACGCCGTTATCTGTCACGAAAATGTCGAGCGCAACCCCAGCCGATGACTCGTCTAACATTTGAATCGTGTCGTTCTTCCAGATACAAGCCATCCGTTTCCCGTTCTTTACGACACTACCGGACACGAACACCCCTTTACTGTTCTCCTCCACGCCATCATTTAATAGCTCCGTTTTTTCAGGCGCTTCGTGCTTGCAAGCCATCAAGAACAGACAAACAATACCTATCAGCCAACACTTCGATTGATGCTTCATTGCCTTTGGTTTTAGATGAGCCGCAATACAACAACGATATTTTAGAATCATCACAAACCAATTACCAACTACCATAAGTTGATGAGTAATCGGAATAATAGAAGCGAGCAGAGAGAAGAAAATAAGGGAGAGAAGAGGGAAGTTAAGTTACAAATTCTGCTTGATCATATTCTCCAACACCTGCAAATGCTCCGTAAAAGCCTTATGCCCGTCGTCGGTGGCTTTGTAGGTGGTGAGCGGCTTGCGGCCGTTGAATTGCTTCTGGAATTCGATGTATTTGATTTCTTCCAATGCCTTTAAATGCGATGCCAGGTTGCCGTCGGTGAGCTGCAACAGTTCTTTCAGTTCATTAAAACTCAGGGAATCGTTTACCACGAGCACGGACATAAGCCCAAGCCTGATTTTGCTTTCAAATACCTTGTTAAACTTTTCTAACCACTCCATTACAAGTTCCTGTTACTGGGTACGACGGCTGACCGCCGACCGCTGACGGCCGATTGTTCTCTTACGATCGCCGGACGGGCATTTATTGATTGGCTTCCAGAAACAGCATGGCATCACGGTTACGGATCCATACGGCCTGGTCGCGTTGATTATTGGCGGCCATGGTAAATCCCGAGCCCACAAGGCCCGTTCCTACCGACACCCAGAAAAATGTCTTCAAATTATCGCGGTTGCCCGTAAGCAGCGATATGATCGAGCCGGCCGAGCCAGCCAGCGAAATAGCCAGACCTATGCCACGCGTCCTTCTGGATTTGAGGTAGAGGCCCAG
>CAMLNK010001023.1 GCA_946481035.1 uncultured Dyadobacter sp.
TTGCTTATTAGGACTTCGGCTGTCGGCTATCGGCTGTCGGCTTTCCTCCGGCTCACTTTAATAATTTATAACTAAAAAAAGGCCGACGGCCGAAAGCCGAAAGCCGAAGTACACCTTGATACTACTTTCACCAGACCAACATACCGACTACCAACTGATCGACAGCGGCGGATTTGAGAAACTCGAAAAATTCGGGCCGTACGTACTTTCCCGCCCTGAGCCGCAGGCTATCTGGGACAAATCTCTTTCGGAAGCCGAATGGGACAAACGTTCGAATGCGGTTTTCAAAAAAGATAAAAACTCCCAGGAAAAGGGCCAATGGATTACCAAAGGCGATATGCCTGATAAGTGGGTGTTCCAATACCGCACCAAAGAGCTGCATTTGCGTACAAAGCTTGCATTGTCTTCATTCAAGCACGTAGGCGTGTTCCCGGAGCAGGCTACCAACTGGGATTTCATCGCCCGGACTTTGAAGCAAATGCCCGAGGAAAAACCTTCGGTATTGAACCTCTTTGCCTACACCGGCATTGCCTCGCTGGCTACAAAGGCTGCGGGCGCGGATGTGACGCACGTGGATTCGGTGAAGCAGGTGATCAGTTGGTCGCGCGAGAATATGGACCTGAGCGGGCTGAGTAATATCCGCTGGGTGGTGGAGGATGCATTGAAATTCGTACAGCGCGAAGTGCGCCGTGGCAATAAGTATAATGGGTTAATCCTCGATCCTCCCGCATACGGGCGCGGGCCCGACGGCGAAAAGTGGTTGCTCGAAGAGAGTTTAAATGAACTACTGAGGCTGTGTGCACAGTTATTAAAGGAGAAAAATTTCTTTTTCATCATTAACCTGTACTCGCTCGGTTTCTCTGCATTGATCGTGGAGAACCTGATCAAAACCCATTTCGGGACGGAAATCAAGCATGAATTCGGTGAACTGTTCATTCCCGATTCGTTTGGCAAAAAGCTTCCGCTAGGCGTGTTTTCGCGTTTTTCAGACCAGAATGTTTAGAGGCGAATGAAGTCTGACAAGCTCAAATATTTATCATTTGCATGCATTATCGCACTGAGCGGGCTCGAACAGTCGTGCCAGAGCGATGCGCGCACGTCCACGCGCATCCCGCCCGTGATCAAAAAAGGCAAGGCGCAATGGCAGAACGACGCATTGCTCTCGCTGACTGACCTGATCAACCGGGGGATCGATTCGGATGTGAATTATTTCAAAAGGGCGCGCATTTACTTTGAGCGCGAACAATACTCGGAGGCGCTCGATGATATCAACGAGTCTATTTATGAACAGGACAACGTAAGCGAATATTTCCTTTTGCGCGGCAAGATCAACCGCGAGCTCGGCAAGATCGACAATGCGCTCGAAGATGCGCAACGTGCCGAGGCATTGCAGCAAAGCAGTCCTGAGCTATATGTGCTTCTGGCGGATATTCTTCAAGCGAAAAATCGCTTTGGGGAAGCAGCCGGTTACCTGAACCAGGCATTGAAAATGGCCCCCTACGACGGTTCCGCATATTATGTGAAAGGGATGTTGCAGGCGCGGCAGGGCGATTCGCTGGCGAGTTTATCGAGCCTGAATTACGCGATGAACGTCAACCCGCGTTTGCTCCGTGCTTACGAGCAGGGCACGATGATTAATTTAAAACTCAAAAACACTGCCGAAGCGCTCGCCATTAATGAAAAGGCGCTGAAACGCTTTCCCGAGCGCGCCAGCCTGTTTTTTGGAAGGGGCGAAATCCTGAATGCATTGGCGCAGCCGGATACTGCTTTGATCTTTTATCAAAAAGCGGTGGCTATCCAGCCCGATTATGACGAGGCGCTTAACCAGCTCGCCACCGTGGCCATGCAGCTCCGCGCCTATCCGCAGGCGATACCGGCTTTGAAAACCCTTTTGAGAAAGAAACCGCAATCGAAGGAGATCAACAATATGCTTGGTTACGCCTATGAGAAGAGCGGCGAACTCGATATCGCCAAAACCTATTACGAGACTGCATTAACCATCGCCCCCGGCGACCAGGATGCACGCTACGGCATGTTCCGTATCCGGAAAATCGAGTCGGAAGGGCTGTACCCCTCCTACTATCCTGAAGAAAATACCAAGTCGGGCTACAAATTACTCGATACGGCGCGGGTTAAAATCAATATTATCCAACCGCGTGGTACTACAAATATCCGCGTGGACTCTTCACGCAAAGCTAAAATTGAATAGCTTTGTGTTTTGCGGCCTGCCGCATTGCCATTGAACCATAGTCACAGAATTATTTTTTTGAATGAAAGACGAGTCTCAAGTAAAAATTACCCTGCCCGATGGTAGCGAACGTTTTTACCCAAAAGGGGTAACCGCTCTCGAAATCGCGCTCAGCATCAGTGAAGGGCTTGCACGGAATGTGATAGCCGCCAAAGTCAACAATGAAGTCTGGGACCCTACGCGCCAGATCACGGAGGACTCCCTGGTGAAACTGCTGACGTGGAACGACGAGGACGGTAAAGCGACGTTCTGGCACTCATCGGCCCACTTGCTGGCCGAAGCATTGGAAGCGCTCTATCCGGGAATCAAATTCGGTACGGGGCCTTCGATCGAAAAGGGCTTTTACTATGATGTAGACTTGGGCGGGCA
>CAMLNK010001024.1 GCA_946481035.1 uncultured Dyadobacter sp.
CTTTCAGTCCATATTGGGGAATGAAGTCAAAATCGACCCGGTAAACATCCAATGTGGCGATTTGCATTTCGCCCTGGCTGTTTTCAATCCTGGAATGCGCCTCGGAGTTTTCGCCGCCCGGTATCGAAGAAGATGCTGCCACGGATTGCACACCGTTCAGGTGCTGCAAGGCAGCCTTCAACGCTTCGCGACTACTGCCTGTACCCGAGGGAATGATCAGGGTCTGATCTTTGGAAAATCCCAGTTCATGGCTCCGCAAAAAATCCAGTTGGGTGTACACGACCATCGTACCGATAATCAATGCAATCGAAATCGAAAATTGTACAGTAACCAGCCCTTTTCGCAATAGCTTACCCCTGCCACTGGTGGCAAACCTGCCTTTCAGCACCTTCACCGGCTCGAACGACGAGAGTACCAAAGCCGGGTAAATGCCCGATGCCATACCTATCAACAAAGAAACGCCAAACAGCATTTCCACCAGCGGCAGCTCATTCATAATGCCATTGCTGATCGTTTTTCCTGAAAGTTCATTGAAGAGCGGAATCAATGCAGTTGAAAGTATTATCGCAAAAACGAAACTTAGCGAGGACATTAATAGCGATTCAGCAATAAACTGGCTCGTCAATGCACCTTTGGCCGCGCCAATCGCCTTTCGCACGCCTACCTCCCGCGCCCGTTCGAGTGAGCGTGCGGTGGTAAGGTTTACAAAATTGATACAAGCGATGAGCAGGATGAAAGCTGCGATGATGGTGAATGTATAAATGTTGGCCATGCTTCCCGATTGGTCGGCCTCGCGATCGGAATAGAGGTAAATGTCCAGGAGCGGTTCCAGGACGAATGCAAACGACACTTTTTCCTGTCGGAGGAAGCTACCGATATGACTTTCGATGAATGCCGGAAATTTTCTGGTTAGCACCGCAGGATCAGTGCCGGGTTTCAGCAACAGATAGGTGGTAGTGCCAAAATTGGCCCATTCTTCATTTACGGCAGTGTTGTAGTGCCGCGTGTGAGTTGTCATGGAAATGAAAATGTCGCCCGTGATCTGCGAGTTTACAGGTGGCTCCTGCATAATACCGGTCACTTGCGCTACGTCTCCCGCGTCGCCAACGAGCAGCGTCTGGCCCATCGGGTCGCGGTCGCCGAAGTACTTTTTGGCGGTGCTTTCGGTGAGTACTACGCTGAATGGCGCTTGCAATGCGGTTTTAGGATTGCCTTGCAACAGTTTTAAATCAAACACACGGAAGAGCGAAGAATCGGCGAGGATGGTTTGCGCTTCGTTGAATTTCAAATCGCCTTTGCGGAAAAGGTAATTCTCTTTGCTGATACGGGTAAATGCTTCTATATCAGGGAAGTCATTTTGCAGGTTAGGCCCGAATGGCCAGGAACTGATACTGTAATACAGCGTGCCGCCCTCATATGCAATGTCGGTCGAGAGCCGGTAAATGCGTTCGGCCTTCTTATTGAAAGCATCATAAGTCAGTTCGAAATGCACGTATAAAGCGATCAGAAAGCAGGCGGCCAGGCCTGCCGATAGTCCGATCACATTAATGAAAGAGAACATTTTATGCTTCGCAAGGTTGCGGAAAGCGATTTTAAAATAGTTGCTGATCATGGCTGGCAGGACGAATGTGGGTTTTGGATATTTTTCGGGTTCTTTTTTCAACGCAAAGGGCCGCATGAGACTGAACACATCGCGCACATAACGCCTGCGCGCCTCACGCGGCCCGTATATGCGGACGCGCTGTGCGAAGAGTTCGAGCAGGTCGCCTTCCAGGTCACCGACCAGGTGGCTGGCGCAGAACCAATGAAGAAGCCGGGTGGCCCACCGGGGCGGCTGGATATTTTGCCTGCTATTCACTTCGAAGACTTTTTACAGGGTTCATCAATGCCGCCCGAATGCTTTGGAAACTGATGGTCGCCAATGCAACGAATGCAGAAAGCAATGCGGAGGCGATAAAAATCCAGAGGCGGATGTCGGTTTTGTAAGCGAAACCTTCCAGCCAACGGTGCATCGCAAACCACGCAATGGGTGCGGCTATCACAAATGCGAGGCCCACAAGTTGGATGAAATCTTTGGATAGCAGCCCCACTATACTTGCTGCCGAAGCTCCCATAACTTTCCTGACCCCAATCTCCTTTGTGCGCTGGACCGTCGAATAGGAGGCAAGTCCAAGTAAACCGAGGCACGAAATGATAATGGCCAATGCGGCAAAGTTCAGGAACAGTGCTTCAAAGCGCTCATCGGCACGGTACTGCCGGTCGTAGAACTCGTCGAGGAAGTAGTAACTAAATGGCTTGTCGGGGTGCATTGTTCTCCACTGGTTTTCAATGCTGGTAAGGGTTTGTTTGACATTCCGGCCATCGATTTTAACGGAGAGCAGGTTTCCATTCCAGAAATCAATAATGCGGAAGCTTAGCGGTTTAATATTTTCCTGTAATGACTTGAAATGAAAATCGCCTACCACGCCAATGATCGTTCCTTGCCGGCCCCATTGGTCGAATTTTTTACCGACGGCTTCCTGAGCTGAATGGTAGCCGAGTACTTTTGCAGCCGCTTCATTGATCATCAGCGACCGGATGCTGTCAGAACCGAACTGTTTGGAAAATCCACGCCCG
>CAMLNK010001025.1 GCA_946481035.1 uncultured Dyadobacter sp.
ACCAGCCCACGCGGTAACCGGGTGCCAGTGTTTTGGAAACTGAGCCGCAGAGCATTACCAGCCCGTTTTTATCATAACTTTTGCAGGTGCCGGGCCGGGTCTTGCCAAAATACATTTCCCCGTAAATATCATCCTCGATCAGCGGAATTTGTCGCACAGCAAGCATTTCGACCAGTTTTTTCTTCCGGTGGTCCGGCATCAGCGCGCCGGTAGGGTTGGAAAAATTGGGCACGAACAGCACCGCTTTAACGGGATTGGTTTCAAGCGCCTTTTCAAGGTATTCGAGATCGGCACCTTCGTCGGGATGGCAGGGAATTTCGAGCGTTTTCAGCCCCAGGCTCTTCATAATATTGAAAATACCAAAGTAAATCGGGTTCTCGATCGCCACGGTATCGCCGGGTTCAGTGACGGCTTTCAGGCAAAAAATCAGCGCTTCCATGCAGCCTTGCGTGGTAATGACCTCGTCCTCACTCACATTTCCTTTCCAGTTGAATGCATATTTGGCGATCTGTTTCCGCAATGCATGGTTGCCCTGTACCTCTTCATATTGTGTACAACTGTGCGGACTTTTCCTGATCGCTTCCATCATCGCCTTGTTCAGTTTCGCTTCCGGGATCAGCTCTGCAGAGGGTGCAGCTACCGACAACCGTATAATCCGCTCGTGCGTCATCGTTTTGTATACCGTCCGGATCATTTCGTCGACATTCGCCTTCTCGATAAGCGGGCTCGGTGGTGGGTTATGAAGTCTTTCAGGCGCATTCAGCGGTGAAAAACGCACAAAATAGCCCGATTTGGGCCTTGCCTCGATGATGCCTTTGTTTTCGAGCTCCACATAAGCCTTGAATGCCGTACTCAGGCTGATGCCCTGTTCTTTGCTCAGGGCGCGCAATGAAATCAGTTTATCACCGGCTTTCAGAATCCCTTTTTCGATCTGCGCCGCAAGCCGGTCGGCAATTTGCGAGTAGAGAAAGTCTTCCCGGACAGCTGCGTCAATCATAAATCTGAGCTTTTGATCTGTTATGCTTCAAAATAACAAAAGTGAATCTGTTTTATTAAATTTTACCGCAAGAATTTTGTGGTGTTCAATGTAAAACGGCTATGAAAAGCAATCTGACGGCATATTTGGCATTATTAATGGTGTGTTTCTTTTGGGGTACCACCTACCTGGCAGCGCGTATCGGCGTGTCGGGCTTCCCGGCGCTTTTCTTCATGGGTTTCAGGAATGTGGTCGCCGGGGCATTGCTGCTCGGGTTTCTGACTCTCAGGAGCCGGTCGTTCCCCTGGACATTGGCCGATATTGGTTTGCAACTTGTTCCGGGTTGGTGTATGATCACTTTCGGAACGGGCCTGGTAGGCTGGTGCGTCCAATTCATTCCAAGCGGGCTGGCGGCGTTGCTGTATGCGTCGGTGCCGCTTTTTACCATTTTGATCAACATGCTGGCGCGGAAAGAGGAGCGCATTAATGCCCATGTGGCGGGAGGTATGATACTGGGCCTGGCGGGAGTGATGCTCGTTTTCCGGGACAATGTCGAATACCTGGCCGACCGGAATTCGTTCACAGGCATTTGCGTGACATTGGCTTCATGCGTGTCGTGGTGCCTGGGTGGGGTGTATACCAAAAGCTTTCCCGGAAGAACAGATTCTTTTTTCAATGCCGCGATCCAGATGATGGCCGGTGGGGTAGGGCTTTTTGTGCTCAGTGCCTTCAATGAGGATTGGACGAATTTGCCTGTCATGCAAATGCAATCGACCCTGGCGCTGCTATACCTGATCTTTTTCGGCTCCATTTTAGCTTATGCTTCATATCTGTTAGCCATGTCCAGGTTGCCGGCCGGATTGGTGTCGATTTATGCGTACATTAATCCGCTGGTAGCTTTGGTATTAGGCTTTTTAATACTGGATGAAAAAATTACCTGGCTTACTGCCCTGGCATTCACGGTGACGCTGAGCGGCGTCTTCCTGGTCAACCGCGGTTATCAACTCCAAAAGCGAAAAAATACATTAACCTTGATAAACAGTCATGAATAGCGACATATTCGTCACCTTGTTCAGCCGGGACATCAAAAAGCTCCGGAAAGAAATTGAACAATACCATTCGGAAGCTGCATTGTGGGCAAAACTGCCGGGGACCATTAATCCGGGAGGGAATCTCTGCCAGCACCTGATCGGGAACTTACGCACCTACGTGGGCCTTACGTTGGGCGGGCATGCCTACGTGCGCGACCGCGACGCCGAATTTAGTCAAAAGACATTTACCCAAAAACAAATGCTTGCAGAGCTTGATCAGCTTCATGAAATCGTGGTTGGTACGCTGGAAACGCTGGACGGGCAAAAGATGGAGGAAGAATATCCACGAAATGTGCTCGATATGTTTTCGGAACAAACTGTACGCCTCGTTCTCACACATTTGCTGGCTCACCTTTCCTGGCATTTGGGACATATCAATTATCACCGTCGCTGGATCACGCAAGTACAGGCGGCACAACAATAAATAATATGCATTTGACAGAACAAGCAGCTCAATCCTTAGCAAAGCAGTGGATTGATGCCTGGAATCGCCATGATCTTACCTCGATCATGGGGCTGTATTCCAATGAGATCCGGTT
>CAMLNK010001026.1 GCA_946481035.1 uncultured Dyadobacter sp.
TTGGCTTACCTGTTCGGAGGTAGCCATGTCAGACGCTAATCATACTGCCTACCCGCCGGAATATGTAGCAGAGTTGCTCGATGAAAAGGTAGCACAATACAACAAGCCGGATTTTATTCCTTTCGACCCGATCAGTATTCCGCACCGGTTTTCGGTGAAGCAGGATATTGAAATTATGGGTTTCTGGGCCGCGGTACTCGCCTGGGGCCAGCGTAAAACCATTATCAACAAATGCCTGGAACTGGCCGAGTTAATGGATAATGCGCCTTACGACTTCGTGCGCAACCATCACGAAAGCGACCTCAAATCATTCCTGCATTTCAAACACCGCACCTTCAACGCCACCGATACGCTCTATTTCCTGCATTTCTTTCAGGAATATTACAAAATCCACGACTCGCTGGAATACGCATTCAGCAGCCATATGACGCTGGGGGAAGTGACCATCGAAAATGCCCTCATCGGCTTCCACGATTTGTTTTCCGATTCCGAAAACTTTCCCGTACGTACACGCAAGCACATTGCCACACCTGCGCGCAAGTCCTCCTGCAAGCGCCTGAACATGTTCCTGCGCTGGATGGTCCGCCAAGACAACAACGGAGTCGACTTCGGCATCTGGAACACCATCCGCCCCTCCCAACTCGTCTGCCCATGCGACGTCCACGTCGACCGCGTCGCACGCGTACTCGGCCTCATCAAACGCCCCGTTACCGACTGGCAGACTGCCACCGAGCTTACCGCATCGCTACGGCTTCTCGATCCCAGTGATCCTGTGAAGTATGACTTTGCATTGTTTGGGTTGGGGATTGAGGGGTTTGCTAGTTAGGCGGTTTTGGAATATGCTTAATTCAGATTTGTCCGCTTAAAAACTGAACCTTGCCGTAGAGTTAAGGCTTTCAATGATCCTGTCTCGCGCGGTTCACTTTTGTACTCGTTATAGGCGATCGCTTGGATACATTTTAGTTTTTCCACTCTAACTATTAGTGTTATGTTCAAAAATCACAAGCAAGCCGCTTTGGCGGTGATGGGTTGCTGCGTTTCGCATTTGATTTCGGCGCAAACGCATTTCGGGATAGGCGCAGGTACGCAGGGACAATTTCATTCGCATTTCGGGGTTGACGCGGGAAAAGTCAGCACGGGGGCATTCAATACTTTCATCGGGCAGGAGTCTGGGGCTAATAATACAACAGGAAATGGCAACAGTTTTCTCGGGTTCAAATCGGGGATATCCAACCTCACCGGAATCGATAATTCGTTTCTGGGCAGCCAGGCCGGCTATTTAAATACGATTGGATCTCAAAACACTTTTCTGGGGAAAGGTGCCGGTCTCAACAACGTGGACGGTTCAGACAACACTTATCTGGGTTTTCAATCGGGAGCAGCTAACGTTTCAGGCACCGGGAACTCCGCGGTCGGGTTTCAGGCAAACTTCCAAGGCACCAGTGGAAACTATAACTCGTTTTTTGGAAGCAACGCCGGAGAAAGCAATACAGGCAGCGATAATGTTGTGGTTGGTTTTTCATCCGGTTCAAAAAATGCCGGAAATTTCAACGTGTTCACGGGTAATTACGCAGGTTTTAGCAACACGGCTGGTAATGAGAATACCTATCTGGGTGATAATGCGGGCTACCACGGGTCAATCGCGCACTCCAACACATATGTCGGGTCGAAGTCCGGGTTTTTCAATTTGAATGGTGTCGAGAATGTGTTCATCGGGACCAAAGCAGGATTTAACAATGCGTCCGGACAAAACGTCTTTGTGGGCTGTCGCGCAGGAGAATGGAATGTAGCAGGGCAAAAGAACACCTATCTGGGCTATGAAGCGGAGGGGAACCCAAATCTGATCAATGCAACGGCCATAGGTGCCTTCGCGAAAGTAACCGCAGACAATAGCCTGGTATTGGGGCGCAAGGCCAATGTAGGTATTGGTGTAACCGCACCTTTCTTCCAGCTCCACCTCAGTACCGACGCCGCAGCCAAAGCCGGTTCTCCCGACTGGCTAGTGGCCTCCGACAGTCGCCTCAAAAAGAATGTTGCCGATTTCACCGACGGCCTGGATTTACTTCAAAAAATCCGTCCCGTCTGGTTCCAATATAACGGCCAGGCAGGCATCCAAACCGGCGATAAAAAGTTCGTTGGCATCATCGCCCAGGAAATGCAAAAGATAGCACCTTACACGATCGGTACATTTATGTATCAGGATTCATTGGGTAACAAGACTGAATACCTTGATTACGATGCGAATGCGATGACCTACATCCTGATCAATTCCGTGAAAGAGCAGCAGCGGATGATCGATGAGAAGAATGCCAAAATTGAGAATTTGGAGAGCCGATTGGAGAGATTGGAGAAATTAATGAGCTCTTCGCCGGGCGTTTTTAACAAACATTCGGACAGCGGCGTTTTGGAACAAAATGTTCCGAATGGTTTCTCGAACAAGACTTCCATTAAATACTTCATTCCTCAATCCGTGAAAACCGCGGTGATCGACATCTACACATCAGCCGGTGTAAAGGTCAGTTCGCACTTGGTATCGGAGCGTGGGGTCGGGGAGTTGGTGATTTCAGCGGATAAGTATCGAAGCGGGGTACATGTTTATGATCTGG
>CAMLNK010001027.1 GCA_946481035.1 uncultured Dyadobacter sp.
ACATTTGTAAGTAGTATACAAAAGGATAGTGATAAAATCAGCTATGGAAAAAACAAAGGAAGCAAAGCCGCACACCTGGGGCGAATGCACCAAAAGCATTCTCCCCGTGCGCGACGCATTGGAAGTACTCAGCGGCAAATGGAAGCTGCCCATCATCATATCCCTCATGTTCGGCAACAAACGCTTCTCGCAAATCGCGAAGGAGGTGCCCGGCATTACCGACAAAATGCTCTCCAAGGAACTGCGGGAGCTGGAAAGCAACGATCTCGTGAAACGGACGGTTTATGACTCGATTCCGGTAGTGGTGGAGTATTCACTCACTGAGTACGGGCATTCACTGGAAATAGTGATCAAGACGCTAAGGGATTGGGGCGTAGCGCATCGGAAGCGGATGATGGTGGCGGAGTAGCGTCAGGGGTAACAAAAAAGAGGGCGCCTTTTGGACGCCCTCTTTCGATTTTGAGTCAGCTGAGCAAATTATCCCAACTGGTTAATGCAGTTCAAATCTTCGAACGCGACTTTCAAGCGAGAGATCATGCTCTCTTCGCCTTTGCGTAGCCATACGCGTGGGTCGTAGTATTTTTTGTTCGGCGAGTCTGCACCTTCGGGGTTGCCGAGTTGTGATTGCAGGTAGCCTTCTTTTGCTTTGTAATAGTTGAGAACACCTTCCCAGGTCGACCATTGCATGTCGGTGTCGATGTTCATTTTGATCGCGCCGTACTCGATCGCTTCGCGGATTTCTTCGCGGGATGAGCCTGATCCTCCGTGGAATACGAAGTTAACGGGCAGGTCGCCGGTTCCGAATTTCTGCTTGATGTACTCTTGTGAGTTGCGAAGGATTTTCGGCTCCAACTTCACATTACCTGGCTTGTATACTCCGTGAACATTACCGAATGCAGCTGCAATGGTGAAGTTAGGGGAGATTTTAGAAAGTTCTTCGTAAGCGAATGCCACTTCCTCAGGCTGGGTGTACAGTTTTGAGCTGTCAACGTCTGAGTTGTCAACACCGTCTTCTTCGCCACCTGTTACACCGAGTTCGATTTCCAGGGTCATGCCCAGTTTCGCCATACGCTCGAAATATTTAGCGCAGATCTCGATGTTTTCCTCGATAGGCTCTTCCGAAAGGTCGAGCATGTGCGAGCTGTACAATGGCTTACCGTATTGATCGAAATAACGCTCGCCAGCATCCAGTAAACCGTCGATCCAGGGAAGGAGTTTTTTCGCGCAGTGGTCCGTGTGGAGGATTACAGGCACTTCGTACAATGCCGCCATCTGGTGTACGTGCATCGCACCTGAGATACCGCCGGCGATAGCCGCCTGCTGGTTGGCATTGGAAAGGCTTTTTCCTGCATAAAATATAGCTCCGCCATTCGAAAACTGGATAATAACAGGGCTGTTAACCGCTTTGGCTGTTTCCAGGACCGCATTCACCGAATTGGTTCCTACCACGTTCACTGCCGGAAGGGCGTAGTTGTTTTCGTTGGCGTGGCGGAAAATTTCACTAACTCCATCGCCGGTTACAACACCGGGTGCAAAGCGTTTTGTCGTTTCGCTCATAGTAATAAAGGATATTTTTTCAAGAATTAATTTTACAATTCAAGTGTCGGCCCTGAATTGCACGGCAATCCCTGCAAGTTAGCTATTTTAGGGGGAAATGACCGAGTTATGTATGGTTTATTATGCGTTGGAACGAAGATTAATCCAGCGTTGACCGTTTTGGCGCAATCTGTGTATCTTTGAAAATCATTGCGAAAAATGGGGCCGTCGCCCCGTATGTTTAAGAACAACCTTCATTAATGAATTCCAAACTGATCCGGACGATTTTCATAGCCCTTGCATTCGGTTTTCTCGTGCTTTGGGTACTCGAATTCCGGCGCGCCGGGCTTCTGGAAAGCTACTGGCTTTTACTGTTGTGCATTGTTTGCTTTTTGCTATTCCAATTCAGCCGGTTGAAAGCTGCTACGGCGGCCAAACAAGCAGCGAGCAAAACATCGGCGGTCGGCGGTCGGCCGTCGGCGGTCAATAGTCAGTCGTCGGCAATCAGCGGTCGGCCATCGGCGGTCAGCCCTCACCCCGGTAAAAAGCCAAAGAAATGAACCTGCTATTCCTGGTTACCACGATCATATTCTTCATGCTGGCCGGCTATTATGGTGCCGTGCGGTCGGTGCTGCTGGATGTGTGGATCGACCGGTACTCGCTCAGGCACGAAAAGAATGAGCAGGTGGAGCAGACGCTCTACTGGCGCCGCATCCTACGGATGATCCGCCTGTTGTCCGTTGCATTGGGCTGTTTCATGGGCGTAATCACGGTATTTCCCCTGTTCGAGCTCAACACCGGCACGCAAAACTGGCTGCTGATCCTCGCATTGTTCGCGGCGTTGGCGGTTTTGTGGATGAGCAGCTATTCGAGCTGGGTCAAAATCGGCCGGAGCTTTCCGAAAGTACTGGACCTGAAAGCATTTCCGGTGCGGTTCGGCGAATGGCTCATGACACCGCTTTACTGGGTGATCGAGCCATTTGTAAAAGAAAATATATTATCGCCCTCGTTACGCGACGACATCATCTCCGCCGACGATCCCGATTTCGACGACCACAGCATTGAGGAG
>CAMLNK010001028.1 GCA_946481035.1 uncultured Dyadobacter sp.
GCCGATCTGCTGCTGTTCATCATGTTTTCGCAGCTCTGGGACGCGCTGGTGCAGGAGAAGATACCGGTGCTGGAAGATCCTCTGAAAGAACGGATCAATGCTTTCTTCCTGCTCGGCCAGCAGGATCGGCAGGCTTATGACGTCATCCCGCTCATACGGGCCATTCACGACAAATTGAAAGCACACGATGTGCCGTTGTTCGTCAACGAAATGGCCCACCTCGCCGACCTCATGGACGAGCGGGACGGAGAGTTTTTCGGTGCGTACGTGCATATAACCGGCATTAAAAGCAAGTACCGCGACCTGGCCGCCATGGACGACCTCGACGACCGCGAGTGCCAGCAGGATTGCCAGAAAGCCGAAGCCAACCTTTGCATTATGTTCAAGGAACTGGGCTTCTGCGCGCGGTACAAATTTGCGACCATCAAGAATATCATTATCAACAAAAAGAAAAACCAACCTGCCGTTTTTCAGCACAAAATGGTCAAACTGGATTATGTACTGGTGGGATTTACCGATAAAATGGAGGATTTCGAAAATTTCACCGATTCCAATTCGGTCGTTATTTACAAAATCGAGGACAAGAAGCTTTCCGCATTCAATTTGTACCCGTTTGTGATCGATATGAATGCGCTGATCAGCGAAAAGCTTTCGAAAATATACTTCTTTTATAATTATGATAAAACCGCCGCAACCGCTACCTGCACCTATAATTTCATCAAGAATATCAATGAAAAGAAAGACCGTCTGCAAATCCCCGCTTTGCCCAATTTTCTGAGGACGAAGACCGATTTAAAAATATCACAGGAAGAGCTGGAAACGATCGGTCCGGAGATTCTTGAGAGCGTCGAAGTCTTCATTTCCTATTTCAAATCCTGACGCATCATGACACAGTCGCCATTCAAACTGCTGGATTCATTCGAGAAAAATGAACGCAGCGCATTTTTTGAGAGAGAGGATGAAATCAGGATCATTTACAACTACATTCACGAGTCCAACATCGTGCTGGTAAACGGTCCGCTGGGGACCGGGAAGTCGAGTATCATCAAATGCGGGCTGGCGAATTGTTTTGAAAAAACCGACTGGCTCGAAATATTCGTCAGGCGGTACGACGACATTAACATTTCGCTCAGAAAAGAGATTAACCTCAAAAACAAGGCCGATTTCCCGCTCGATTCCGATATTCTGGACTGCCTCAGATCGCTTTACCTCGATTTTTTCAAACCCATTTACCTGATCTTCGACCAGTTCGAGGAGATCTTCATTTTAGGAAGTACCGAGGAGCAGGAGACTTTTTTCAATGATCTCAGACGGATACTCGACGCGCACGATATCCCCTGCAAAGTGATTTTCATCATGCGCGAGCGGTACATCGCCCAGTTGCAGAAATACGAGAGCATTGTACCGGAGATCTTCGACAAACGCGTGCTGATCGAGCGGATGACCGACAACGACATTAAAAACGTCATCCGGAAAACCTGTGAGCACTTCGAGATAGAAACCGACGACGCAACCGTCGACGCGATCGTGAAAAACCTGAAAATCGACGATAACCTGATCGAGCTTCCTTATCTTCAGATTTACCTCGACCGGCTCTGGCATAAGGCGCCGGGAACCCGTAAAAGTTTCAAAATGGGGTTGCTCGCGGAGGTAGGGAACATCCAGAACGTACTCAAACAATTCCTGGAAGAAAGAATTGAAAGTACGATCTCGGAGGTATCCGCGGCGCACCCGTCGGTCAATTACAACACGGTCAGGGATGTGCTTTACTGCTTTGTGAGTGACGAAGGCACCAAACGCCCACAGAAAATCGGGGAAGTGATTTCGCAGGCAGCCCCGCTGGACATTGCTACGGCGATCGTGAAATCACTGGTCGGTAAAAACATTCTCCGGCTCGACAAATACGGTGGAAACGGGACGGATAGCATTTACGAAATAGCCCATGACAGCCTGGCCCAGATTATTTATGATAAGTTCAGCCTGGAAAATTCGCACATCGCCAGGACGATCAAGACCATTAAAAACGCTTACCTGAAATACGAGCAGTCCAACAAAATATGGTTTTTAAGGTCGTACCTCGACCGGAATGATCTAAGGGACATCAAGCGTTCGACCAAAGACATCCGTGAGAATGTTGCGCTGAGCAAGCAGCCGACTAAAGAGGAATGGAAGTTCGTTGCGGATAGCAAACGGCGCCTTACCACGATATATGGGCTTAGCTACGCGGCAGGTGCCATATTTCTTTTAACCATATTAACCTTTTTAACCATATGGAGCTCGGAAACGAGTACGCGCTACCGGCTACTGATCAATCTTGCCAGGTCAAAAACCCAGCAATACATTCTTTATAAGCAATTTGAACAAAACAGTATGTTCTCGGGGCTGTTCGGGGACGGTATGTTTGATGAAATTAAAAGGTATCCCGAGCATGAAAACCTGTATTTCGCCTCCATATTTAATGTAGAGCCCATCACCGACATGGCTTTTGCCCACGTTGGCAGCGAGAAAAAGCTCCTGATTGTTGCCGGACCTAACACTGTAAGCTTATATAACGAGCGATTGGGGACGCTTGAAAACAGGTACAGTCTGATCAAGCACCGCTGG
>CAMLNK010001029.1 GCA_946481035.1 uncultured Dyadobacter sp.
GCGCTGTGCCAGGCCATGCGGATGAACAATGGTCCGTAATGCCCAAAGTCTGCGGGCCACCAGTCCTGAGAATCTGTCATGAGGGCATGAAGGTCTTTTTTTACGGCTTCCAGGTCCAGGCTTTTAAAAGCCTCCGCATAGTTGAAGTCTTTGTCCATTGGATCGGAAGCGGGAGAATTCTGGCGCAGCACGCCGACCTTGAGCTGGTTCGGCCACCAGTCGCGGTTTCGTGTACCACCTCCGGCAATGCTTTGTTTCATTTTACCGTTGTGGAACGGGCACTTACTGATGTCGTTTGATTCCTTTTCCATGTGTATAGGTTTTGTTCGATGATTTGAAAATGCTTCTATTAAAGTACGTAAAATTAGGGGTTGGAATCAGTAAACAAAATCAATGTATTTTATTATCGAATAGGTTTAGTCTATATATATATTCTCCGAATCGATCCTTTAGAATAAGCGCCTGCAATCCATATCAAGATATTGTAAAAGGATAAGACTAAGCGTTTACTAATTGAAATGAATGTCTTGGCTAAAGCATGTTCTTTCACTGAAGCAGCAGCGCAGTAACACGTATGTGCATCACGGTATTTCAACGGTGGCTGGCGCGGGAAAACAACGTCGGTGGCACCGCTTTTCGAAACAAGATAAGCATAGCCTTCCTGAAGGCGGCTTTCCTAATCTATTTATCATCCGTGTAAACACCCGTCCCGGAAGAAGATTTTCCCCCGCTTTAACTATGAAGAAAAACGTGGGCGACAAGGTATTCCGGTCGCTGCTTTTCGCCCCCGAAAGGCAATTTTGGTCCAACTTAAAATCATTTTAAAAGTTGAACATGACGATGTATGGTACTGAACACTGCATCGGTCATCTATTATGGAAGGATTTAAAGCATCTCCTAAACCATTGTACGGAAATCCTGTTATTAGCGGGTGAAAAGTGTAATATCGGATCAGGCAACCGGTGCGTCCAGGCTACTGAACACCATTTGTTCCAGAAAACGCACCACGCCCGCATCATCGGGTTCCTGCGCAAAATCGGTAAGCGAAGGGAGATGGTGTTTGAAGAAGAACTGGTAATGCGCCATTTCAAGGAGTGAACTGGATAACGAACGGGGATATTTATACGAAGGGTTGTAAGCGGTAAAAATATCGGCTATCCTGCCGCAAAGATCTTTGTAAGGTTTGAAGAGACGGTCGCGGTTGTCCTCTTCCACATGCTTGGTGAGGTAGGGTTTACTCCCTTCGGTGATGGCCACTTCATACAACCTTGTTTTATCGATGTGCTCAAAAGTGAATTCATCTTTCAACCGGGACGTGAGCAGCTTGATAACGGTAAGCACCTTTTCACGGGCGGAGGTCATATTATGGGTATGGTAAACGATCTGGTATTCGAGCCAGGTCCAGAACCAGGCGATAATATAAGTGAGGAGGCGATGTTTGTTTTCGAAATATCGGTATATACTCGCTTCGGTGGTTCCGATTTCCTGGGCGAGTTTTTTAAAGGTAAAATCTTCAAACCCCATTTTATGAATCATCAGAATACTATGCTGCACAATACTCCTGCCCAACGCCGATTGTTCGGGGTCGCGGAGGTACAGCTTAGGGTTCATCTTAATCTGAATCTGGAAGTCCATAAGAACGAGATTAGAGCAAAATTAGAATATTATAACTTTCATTAGATATATTTATCCTTTCATTAACAATAGTAATACTATTATTTAGGCTAGTAAATATAATTTTGTTTTCGCAAAAGCAAATACCCCTATGCAGCAAAATTCGGTTTCCATGTCGGCCGCTATCCGTCAACTGAACCAGGTCCTTTTTCCTGACCGGAAAGACGTGGTGGCCATGTACATATTCGCTCTGTTCGCGGGGTTGGTGCAACTTTCGCTTCCGCTCGGCATTCAATCCATTATCAATTTTGTAATGGCAGGCACTTTTTCTACCAGTATCGCGGTACTGATCGGACTGGTGGTGTTCGGCGTATTTATCGCTGGCCTGTTGCAGGTGCGCCAGTTGCAATTGCTGGAGAAAGTGAAACAGAAGATCTTCGTGCGTTATTCCCTGGAATACAGTGACCGGATCCCAAAACTCAACATTGAGAAACTGGATGGCGAGTACCTCCCAGAGTTAACCAACCGCTATTTCGACACGGTTTCGCTGCAGAAATCAATGGACAAACTCCTGATCGATTTGCCGGGCGCCATCATCCAGGTAACACTCGGACTGTTGCTGCTGGCTTTCTACCACCCTATCTTTATCGGTTTCGGCCTGTTCCTGATGGTGACCGTGGCCAGCATTATCCGGTTCACTTCTCCGCAGGGACTAAAAACTGCGTTAAAGGCAAGTTCCTATAAATACAAAATGGCGGCCTGGCTGCAGGAGATTGCGGCGGTTCATCCGCCAAAAGTCGAGGTCGACCTCGAGGGACTTGCGGACACTCTGACGACGATCGTCGAAGGCGCGATCATCTACGCCAAGGCGCTCCGCGACCCGGGCATGATGGGCAAGCAGACGCGGCTGTATCGCAACCACATCAAGCTGCTGTTCGGCGCATAAGAAAAGGCGGCGACGCTTCCAGAGCGCCGCCGCCTCGTTCGT
>CAMLNK010001030.1 GCA_946481035.1 uncultured Dyadobacter sp.
TGGTGATCCAGCCTTTGTTGTTGATGTGGATTTTAAAATACCGGGTACTGAAATCCTGCTGGGCATGGGCATAAGATGCCAGGAGAGCGGCAATGAGGTTAAAAACTAATATTCGGGAAATATCGAATCGCATATCTGAGGTTAATTATTGAAAATACATGATGGATGGTGAATTTCATGAAAATGCGATGACGCTTAGTCCAAAAGATTAAGCATCATCGCATTCAAAATTTACTCTATACTAGTCCAAAGGATTGAATGTACCGCCCCATTCCGCATTTTGCTTCAACACGGAACTGGCTTCCAGGTTCCTCTGGCTGAGCGGGTAAAACCAGTGGTTCTGATCGAGATTGTACTTGTATTGCGGATCGCCGTCGAGGTTTTCGATGAATACGGCCGTGAATTTTTTGCGTACAGCCGCATTTGAAATGTCATCCGTCCACTCAATTTTTTCTCCATCCTTCAACACAAAATAGATACCCTGCCGGAACTTCGTTTGGTTGACCAGGTCAAACCGCTTCCACCTCCGCAGATCGCCCCAGCGCTTGTTCTCGAACGCGAATTCTACAAACCGCTCGCTGATATAGGCCTCCCTGATTTCAGCCTGAGAGGCAGCCGCGATCCCATATTTGCCCGCTGCACCCGGCGTGATGCCTGCCCGCGCGCGGATGTCCTTCAATACCTGTAATGCTTCATCCGCCTTGCCAACTTCATTAGCGGCTTCGCCATAGTTCATCAGCACTTCCGCGAACCGTATTTCCACCCAGTCGGTTGCCGCATTGCCGATGACCGTGCTGGTGAGCGTGTTGTCAAGTCCCTTGATTTCGAAGAAGCCCGATACACCCGCGCCGATCGTGACGGACTTTTGGTCGCTGGCAAGCGAAATATATTTGAAACCACCGGGAGCACTGGCGTCCGCCGCTTTTCTCCATGCGCTCCAGTACCGCGTGCCGGTGGGAAGGTCGGGTGTAGGGTAAGGTGTTCCTCCGGTGAAGATAGTTGCGTAGAACCGGTCGTCGCGGTTGGTCACGAAGTCGGTCAGGTACTGCTCGTTGTAAGCAGGATCGCTCAGGAGTTTTGCCGGATCAAACTGCATGGGCGAGCCGTCCTTTTTGGGGTATGCATTCAGCAATGGCAGCAGCGGCTGGTTTCGGTTCGCGTCTCCCTGCGTGAGCGGCTGCGGGCGGATACCAGCCTGGTTGAAGGGGTGATCGGGATAAGAAAACTGATTCACCATAATTACCTCCTTATTTCGCTCCTGTTTCCAAATTTGCCCGTAAGCACCAAGAAGGCCTTTTCCCTGCGCTTTCAGGAAGTCTACGGCCGCTTTGTTCGCTTCGTAAGCTTTCTGCCAGCGTGACTGATCGTTCGACGGGTTGAACATAGGGCTCGCGTACCAGAGCAGCACTTTGCCTTTGAGGGCCATGGCAGCACCCTTGTCAATGCGTCCGTAGTTGGCATTATCCCATTGATCGGGCAGGGAGGCGATGGCCGCATCCAGGTCCGCAATGATCTGCGTCACGCATTCCGAGGTTTTGTTGCGGGGGATGAAGAGGCTTTCCTTGTTGGAAGGGTCCTGCGGATTCAAAATCAGGGGCACACCTCCGAAAGTAACGACTTTACCGAAGTAATCCCATGCGCGCCAGAAAAGCGCCTGGCCGGTCATCTGCTTCTTTTTCTCCTCGGAAAGTACGGTGGGAGATACAGTAGGCAGCTTCGCGAGGAAAAAGTTGATCTTGTCGATATTGGTGTAAACCAGGTCCTGCCCATCGGAGGCGACGCTGATGATGCCCCTGAGGTAATTTCCCATCGAACCGGGTGCATTCATGGCTTCGTCGCTGCTGTTGCCGTTCACCGGCCACGACGGGATCATACTGCCGTGAATGTCAGTCAGAAAAGCATTGATCAGCTTTTCGTCGTTCCAGACGTTGTCGGGGTTGATAGCACCGGTGTTGACGTAGTCGAGAGTGGGCGTGCAGGCCTGGGGAAGGGCACCCGCCGCCATGCAGAACAATGAGAGTTTTATAATATGTTTACGCATGATGAAATCCTTTTGAAGTGTCAGAATGTGACATTGATACCAAAGTTGAAACTACGCATGACGGGATATGCAAATCCGTTTTCAATTTCAGGATCGTAGTAAGAGAATTTGCTGAGGTTGAACAAATTGGTCCCCGAGAAGTAAAACTTCACACTTTCCAAAGCCTTGTTGTAAAGCCGTGGGGGCACGGTATACCCGATGGTCAAAGATTTCAACCGGGCAAAGCCCGCGTTCCGGTACCAAAATGTCGACGCTGCATTGTAGGTATTAGACTGGGTTGCCGATATCGCTTTGGGCAAGCTGGCATTGGGGTTTTGCGCCGTCCAGCTGTCGTTATACCATCCCGAGTACAGGCGGTTCCACTCTACACCGCCCGCAAGATCCTGATACGATTTTTGTTGCTTGAGATTCCCGTTGAACATCAGATCAACGCTGATGCCCTTCCAGCTTCCGCCCAGGTTCAACCCGTATACAATCGGAAAGTTGCTCTTTTTGAGAACCACGCGGTCGTAGGTGTCGATGATCCCGTCTGGAGTACCGGCCGGACCGCTCAGGTCTTT
>CAMLNK010001031.1 GCA_946481035.1 uncultured Dyadobacter sp.
ATCGACCAGGAAGTCGGTGCCGGTAACGAAGGACGACTCGTCCGAAGCGAGGAACAATGCGGCGTAGGCCATTTCTTTGGCTTCACCGAAGCGGCCCATCGGAATGTGTACCAAACGGCGCTGTTTCTTTTCTTCGGTATTCAAAAACTTCATCAGCAACTCCGTGCGCAACGGGCCCGGGCATAATGCGTTCACGCGGATGTTCTCGCGTGCGTGGATGACCGCGAGCTCACGTGTAAGCGCGAGAACGGCGCCCTTGCTGGCAGTATAGGCCACCTGCGGCGTAGCTGCACCCAATATCGCCACAAACGAAGCCGTGTTAATGATAGAGCCACCTCCTGCGCGCTTCAATGCCGGGATACCATATTTACAACCTAGGAAAACGCCTTTCGCGTTGATATTCATCGTCAGGTCCCAGATCGCTTCTTCCGTGGTAACGGCATTGTCGTCGTCGCTGTGCATGATACCCGCGTTGTTGAAAAGGATATTCAGCTTTCCGAATTTCTCTTCCGTAAATGCCACTGCTGCCTCGTTGTCGGCCGCTTTGGATACATCCGAATGCAGGAAGAAAGCCTCTCCGCCGTTCTTGACGATCTCATCGACCGTCTCCTGACCAGCAGCATCGTTCACATCCGTAACGACGATTTTAGCTCCTTCTTTGGCAAATAAAATAGCAGTTTCACGGCCAATACCGCCGCTTCCACCAGTAATAAGCGCAACTTTGTTTTCTAAGCGCATGGGGTTTGAATGGTTATGTTTTTTTGATAGTAATGAGTGACTAAATCTGTTCAAAATACCGTTTCCGCTCCCAGTCCGTCACGGAGGTATCGTACGCCCGCTGCTCGGTTTTGAAAAAATGCGTGTAATGCTCCACGACTTCCTCCCCAAATGCTTCTCTGGCAAACGGGCTGTTTTCGAACAACATAATGGATTCTGCGAGCGTGTAGGGCACTCTCGGCAAATGCGCAGCCGCGTAAATGTCGCCGATAAAGCATTCAGGCGGCTCTGTGCGGTTTCGGATACCGTCGAGGCCGGATGCAAGCGATGCGGCAAATGCAAGGTAAGGATTGCAATCAGCGCCCGGTATGCGGCATTCGATCCGCAGGCTGGCGCCGCTGCCTACCACACGGAAACCCGCGGTGCGGTTATCATAACTCCACGCAAGCCGCGTAGGCGCCCAGGAACCGTCGACAAAACGCTTATAGGAATTGACAGTAGGCGCATAGAACGGCATTACATCGGGCACATGTTTGATCCAGCCGCCAAGAAACCAGCGGAAAATATCGGAGCCTTTCACCGGGCCAAATTGCTGGTCGCCGTCGAAGATATTCTTGCCGTCTTTCCACAAACTCATATGAATGTGGCTGCTGGAACCAGCCTGGTCGGTCGCGAATTTCGCCATGAAGGTTACCGAAAGGCCCATGGCATCGGCTACTTCCTTCATGCATTGCTTGTACACGATGTGGTTATCAGCCATTGAAAGCACGTCGGCATACTTTACATTCAATTCGTGCTGCCCCAGGCCCCATTCGCCTTTCGAAGTCTCGACTGCAATGCCTGAGTTTTTCAAATGCCTGCGGACGGCCGAAGTGAATTTCTCGTTTCGTGTGCCCTGCATGATGTGGTAATCTTCGAGGTAATATCCCGCCGGGCTCAGGTTCTGGTAGTTTTGCTGAAATGCCTGCTTGTAGCTGTTTTCGAGCAGGTAGTATTCGAGCTCCGATGCTGCGAAGCATTCGACACCGTCCCCGGCAAGTGAGGCCAGTTGTTTTTTTAATAATGATCTCGGCGCAATGGATTCCGGCTGGTGCGACTTTTCATTATGCACGTCGCAAATCACCAATGCGGTTTTTTCGAGCCAGTCGGCGACGCGCAGGGTGCTGAGGTCGGGTACCATGTGAAAATCCCCGTAGCCGAGCTCCCAGTTGGCGTAGCGATAGCCAGGTACCGGGTCCATGGCCATGTCGGTCGTGAGCAGGTAGTCGCAGGCGTGCGTACCCGACTTGGAAACCGAATCGAGGAAGTAGTCGGCGTCGACGCGCTTGCCCATGAGGCGGCCGTAATGGTCTGTAAATGCAACAACGATTGTTTCAATCTCCCCACCCCCAATCTTGCCCGAAAGTTCATCCAGCGTCAGAAATCCTTTATTACTCATCAGAAAGGGTTGGTTTAGCGCAGTTTATATTATCGCAACTTGTCTACTTTGGCATTCATCGGAAATTTGAGCACCACCTTTTTGCCGGAAGCTTTTTCCAGCATCGGAGTGAGTATTTTTTTCGCATTCTCCTTCGTCTGATCGAGGATACCCATGTCCAGGGCCGATTTCTGTATTTGCTTTTCGGCCTGCTTGTAAGCTTCCTGCACCAGCTTCGCCTCGTCGGTAAATGCGTATTCAGTATTATACACCTTTGATTTACCGTGGTCTATTTTAAAAACACACAGCTCAGGCTTGGGCATATTGATCACCAGCGTTTCGGCGTCGGAGGTAATATCTTCCATGGAAATCTTAGCCAGATCCACACAGCCGATGGCCTCGCCCTGCACGATCAGGATCGCTTTGGCATTGGGCAGCCACATTTTTACAATTTCCTGCTCCACCA
>CAMLNK010001032.1 GCA_946481035.1 uncultured Dyadobacter sp.
CGAGGTTTTCCGCGCCATCACTACCGGCACCAGCCGCGACGGCAGCGCGTTGTTTCCCATTATGCCTTATAAGAACTATGACCAACTCGATCAGGAAGATATTTACAGCCTTATTTCCTACGTACGTACGCTCGCGCCCGTGCAGCACGACATCGAAGCCCCCGTATACGACTTTCCAGTCAATATCCTGATCAACACAATGCCCGCGAAAGCCGCCCTGACCCAACGCCCCTCCGAAACCGACCAGATCGCCTACGGCCGCTATGTTGCTACCGCCGCAAGCTGCGTAGAATGCCACAGCAAGCGCGAGAAAGGCGAAAAGGTACCCGGAACCGAGTTTGGCGGAGGGATGGAATTCATCATGCCCAACGGCATCACTACCTCAGCCAACATTTCGCCCGACAAAACTAATGGCATAGGTTCCTGGACTGCCGACGCTTTCGTGGCGCGTTTCAAACCCTACGCCGATTCGAGCTACAAACCGCACAAGGTAGGCCCTACCGAAATGAATACGCCAATGCCATGGACGATGTATGCGGGGATGAAAGAAAGTGACCTGCGCGCGATTTTTGCCTACCTGCAAAGCGTGAAACCGCAAACCAACAAGGTTGTCAAATTCCGTCCAAACGTGGCCAGTGCCAATTAAAAACAAAACGGGGATCTGCATTGCGCAAGATCCCCTTCATTCTATCGTTGAGTAAAACCGATATGAAAATAGTGACCTAATTCGTATAATATGAAAAATTGATTTTACATTCTACAATTTAATTATCCATCGGTTACGTCTGTAATACTCTTTCATATCACGTCCACAGCAAGGAAGCGCCGCTCTTTGATTAGGCTAAATTTTAAACTACCTGACAAGAGCGATGGTGTAAAATTTGAATCGAATAAATTTGACATTTCATTGCTCGCAAACAAAGCACGATGTAAAATTCCCTCTAATAAAAGAGAAGTACCTGATTTATACCGCCTTACGTAACCCTAACCGTTAAATAAATAGTCAGGTTATTTCTACTTAACGACAATACGCCACAATCTGGCCAAGAAACTGTGTGTAAGCCATTTCCTATATATTCCGTCGAGCAGATACCGCCGGCAGCATTGAGAAGATTTGCTTACCCCGGGGCAAAACTCTAAATTGTTTTCCGGATTCCTCAATAAGCCTCTTATCCTCAACAATGAAATCTTCAAATATTTTTGCCTACGCTGAGCTGTCAAAATTTTCGGAAGGGCTGGACATCAATGACTGTCAGTCCACGCTTTTAAAATTACATGCTTATTTCCATGTAATCCCGGCCAAAATGTTCTCTGATCAGCTCGCTCCGGAGTGGGAAGAAATATGTAAGAATGTAACCCGGCATGGCCCGGCGTTTGACGAAGATGGCCGCGTTGTGGTCAATTCGGTTAAGAACACGATCAGCCAGTTTCAAAAAAGTGAATGCTTCGAGTTGGTAAAGCAGATCCGGCAGCTTAAAGAAAAAGTGGCTGCTGAATTCTAATTTTGATACACATTCCGACTGAGGAATCCACATCGTCCAGTACTCTCACTTATGGTTAAAAACGGAGAGTCGCATGCGGTATACGTATATGCATTAGGGTTCAATCTGAGCAGCATTGAAATATCCAATTCTATGCTCACACACCTAAACGTTTCACAGGAATCTTACCCAAAAGACCTTTTTGTCGGCCATACCCCATAGCAGTAACATGGAATTATACAATTAATTAATATAAATTATTGTATAATTATTAGTAAAATGATATACCATCACTGTAAGCGGTTTGTTATATTAAACTTTGTTTTATAGCTTCAACCTCAGATACTCTGTTCTTCGGTCTCATGCCTAGTCGATCAATTTCAAGCGACTAAAAGCAAAGCCACCTTCCGGTTGAAAAACAGGCAAGCCACACAAATCCGCACACTTAAATCCGTTACAAATCGTTCTCGTACCGTATTAAGTGAATTTTACTCAACGTTAACCTTTCGAATCAAATGTTCCTGACACGCTTTTCCATTAACTGCCCGCAACGGCAAGTTTCTCTAACAAGGCCGACAAATCCTGTTTCATCTGGCACAATCGCTTATGATGGAGAATCCTCAGCGATGACTTTTCTGTAAACGTTGAACGACATCAGGGATTACTGTCCTGCTTCCACTGCTTCAAGCATATTTATGCTATTGCCAATGGTTATGCACTGGCCAAACGTCTTCCGCATGCCTTGCAACCGGGGGAATTTTCTGGCAATTCAGGGGCGTAACGGGACTGATGTCGCAGTTGCAGCTACGGTCAAGCCCGCTTGCCCGGACTTGCATAAATAATCTGAGCACCTTCCGATTACCTAAAATAATTGTAGCAATTAGCAAGCGGCTCCGTAACCCGTTTGCCCTTAACATCCTCCAACATGAAAATTGCACTAATCGATAGCCATCGAATTTTTACCGAAACCCTGAAAGTAAATCTGTTTAAATCGCTGCCTGGCCTGGAAACGATTAGCATTTACGGCTCCGTAGAAGCTTTCATCTCAGGCCAAAGTGAAGATCCAGTCTCGCTTGTTATTACAGAGCTTGTCTTCAACGGTCGATACGACAAAGGT
>CAMLNK010001033.1 GCA_946481035.1 uncultured Dyadobacter sp.
TATGCCGATCGGAAACGCTATGATAAGTCGACCAGTTTCCTTAAAAGTGCATTAAAGTCAAAAAATCTCACCTTCGATATTGAAAAAGAGTGCAGATACCTGATTTTTAAAAACGATTCAATCACGGGTAATCTCCCGGCATCCACGATTAACTATCAACGTTATGCATTGCTCAACGATTCCATTCAAGGTATAACCAAAAACGAGCAATTGGATGTATTAAGGGCAAATTTAAAGACAGCCCAGCGCGAGAAAGACATCAGCGTACTGAAAAATGAGGCGTTATTAAGGAAGCGTCAGCTTGAATTGTCAGAACAAAAGGAAAAGGTGACGTATGCCGGTGTGTTCGCGCTTTTCTTTCTTTTGGGGCTGACTTACAATAGTTTCCGCATAAAGCGAAATAAAAATCGGCAATTACAAGCGCAACAGGAGCTGATCAATATCAAGAATTCGGCGCTGTTAAAATTAGTCGATGAAAAAGAGCTGCTCATGAAGGAAGTACACCATCGGGTGAAGAATAATCTCCAAACCGTCACCAGCTTACTTACTTCGCATTCTTTTCACCTGAATGATCAGGTTGCGGTTCAGGCGATCGATGAAAGCCGCAACAGAATTCATGCTATTTCCATGCTTCATCAGCGAATCTACCAGTCGGAGAACATGGTGGAGATTGGTATGAAAAGTTACATTGTCGAAATGGTTTATAATCTTGAAGATTGCTTTGGTACCAGCGGGCGAATTGCATTCAAGGTAACGGTTGACGACATTAACCTCGATTTGGCTCAAACAGTCCCGATTGGGCTTATATTGAATGAAGCAATCACTAACTGTCTGAAATATGCTTTCCCCGACGAGCGCCAAGGCACCATATGGGTTTCACTGACCAGAAATGAAGATGGCCTATTGTCGCTTTCTGTATCAGATAATGGCGTTGGGCTTCCCGCATGGCTTGACCTCAATAATAGTCAGACGTTCGGCTTACAACTGATTAAAGGTCTGACAAAAGACCTGGGCGGAAGCCTGACGATCAGAAACGACTCCGGAACTACCCTACAAATTGAATTCGAACAAAGGCTACCCGGCTATTCTTTTTCCTCTCAGAATAACCAACTCAAAGCGACAGAGTAACAAGCGCTGACACATACCCCATTTCCGTTGATGGATGCATTGAAGTAGTCCCAGGTTCGCACGAATTTTGGTAAAAAACAGCTCTGCGGTAATCGATATCATCCCAACCCCCAAAACTTTCTGCAAATGAAAGCACGACCATTATTGCCCGTATTTGTCCAAGGGGTAGTCGTCACAATTCTATATACGATAACCTTGGGCTGGATCTGCTTAAAATATAGCGAAGTCCAAGCCGCCGTTTCAGTAGCCGCAATTTCAAAAGATTCAGTCATTGCCAGGCTTACACGATTCGAAGTGAAACAAAACCATGAGCATGAATTTCGAAAGGCACTATCTGAATATGTGTCCCACGCGATCCCGCAACAAGGGAATATCATGGCAGAAGCCTATTCTGAGGAAGGAAGACCCGCAGTACTCTGGTTGATCGAGCGATGGACAGGGGCCGGTGATGTCACCCAGTTCACCAAGAGCAAGCCGGCTAAATTGCTGGAAGGGTTACATAAGGAGGCGCTAATCGGGCGCCCGAAAGTTTATGGGCTCCAAGACCTGGAACCACTGACCGTGCAACAATGGCGAACCCCGGCCAGGAATGAGGATCAGCCGATTACAATCATGTTGTTTGTCGACGCTCTTAACGGCACGCAAAAGGAGTTCACCGACATTTATCACGTTGCTATGCCACATTTCCGTGGTGAACCGGGAGTGGTCACTTACCAACTTTCGAGGATTGAAGGCGACATTACCCGGTTTGTAACGTATGAAAAATTCCGGAGCCCGGAAGCTTTCGAATACCATTTGAATTTCCATGCGGTCAGGCCTGTGATCGATTATCTGGAAAAGAATGTCAAACATCCGCCCTTTCAAAACGGTCTTCATAAGCTCGTAGAAATAGCACCGATGACCCGCAACTAGCTAATACAAAATATCACTTTATTAACTAAAACTTGACTTCCATGAAAACGACCATTCCGTCTCTTACAGGCATCGCTATGCTTTTGGGAACGTTTAATTCGAACGCGCAGCAAAGCACCGTCAATCAGCTTGAAATCCTTAATCAGCTGTCCACCAACGCTTCGGTATCTTCGATGCCGGTGTCGCAATTACTGAATGCTCCTGGCAACGAGGTATTGAGAGCGTTTTTCTTTACACCTGTCAAAAACAAAACCGCATTAAAAGGGAAAAGAATGGCGGTTATTGCGGCAGATGGTTTTGAAGAAATTGAAATGCTGGGGCCGGTTTGGTATTTCAGGCAACTTGGTGCGCAGGTCGATATTGTCGCTCCGAAGTTCAATCCGGCCCCGGCGAGGTTCGGGCTGAATACCCCCGAGGCAGCCAAAGACCACATAATGGCTATACAGTACCTGAATCCGGTGGGCTGGGTAAAGGTTGACCGTACTGCCGACCAGATAAAGGTGGACGAATATGATGCGATTTTTATTCCGGGCGGCGCCTGGAACCCGGATAATC
>CAMLNK010001034.1 GCA_946481035.1 uncultured Dyadobacter sp.
TAACCTTGGCGAAGAGTACATGCTCAAACCAATGAACTGCCCGCACCACTGCGAGATTTACAAAACCTCTCCACGCTCTTATAAAGACCTGCCATTGCGGTTCTCGGAGTTCGGAACGGTTTATCGTTACGAGCAAAGCGGCGAGTTGCACGGGCTCACACGTGTACGCGGGTTCACACAGGACGATGCGCACATTTTCTGCCGTCCCGATCAGGTGAAGGAAGAATTCATCCGCGTGATCGACCTGGTATTGTATGTATTCAAATCCCTTGGTTTCGACGATTACAGCGCGCAAATCTCTTTGCGTGATCCTAACAACAAGGAGAAATATATTGGTAGAGACGAAGATTGGGAAAAAGCGGAAAGCGCGATCATCGAAGCGGCAGCGGAACGCGGCCTGAGCACCGTAACCGAACTGGGCGAAGCCGCATTCTACGGTCCGAAGCTCGACTTTATGGTGCGTGACGCATTGGGACGCAAATGGCAGCTCGGTACTATCCAGGTGGATTACCAGCTTCCGCAGCGCTTCCAGCTGGAATACACCGGCTCCGACAACCAGAAGCACCGCCCGGTAATGATCCATCGTGCGCCATTCGGTTCAATGGAACGCTTTACCGCGATTTTGATCGAAAACACCGCAGGCCAGTTCCCGTTGTGGCTCTCGCCGGACCAGATCGCCATTCTGCCAATCTCGGAGAAATTCGCTGATTATGCGGAGGAAGTATTCTTCCAGTTGCAGGATCACGACATCCGTGGCTTTGTGGACCACCGTGACGAGAAGATCGGGCGCAAGATCCGTGACGCGGAAGTTACCAAGGTGCCGTTCATGCTCATCGTCGGCGAGAAGGAGGCTGCCGAAGGAAAGCTTTCGGTACGCCGCAAAGGTGAGGGTGATATCGGAAGTATGACGATCGAAGAATTCACTGCCTTTTTCAAAAAGGAAGCTGCCATTGCTTGATGTTTTTGTAAGATTTTAGTATTATTCCAGCAATAAGGCACTATTTTTGTGGAGCTAGTGTTAATTTTTTCGATTTCCACCAAAAACAAAAAAACACCAATACAAATTATATGGCATTAAGACCCCCTAGTGGACGGTTAAGAGTTCCCGAAGAACCTTATAAAATAAACGAACGAATTACAGCAAAAGAAGTACGTCTGGTCGGTGAAAACATCGAACCCGGAATAGTAGATATCAATACCGCCCGCGCGATGGCAAAGGCACAAGGGCTTGACCTCGTGGAGATTGCACCCACGGCGGTTCCGCCAGTCTGCAAAGTAGTTGACTACTCGAAGTTCAAATACGAGCAGAAGAAAAAACAAAAGGAAATTAAGGCGAAAGCGCAGAAAGTGGTTATCAAGGAAATCCGTTTCGGCCCGAACACAGACGACCACGATTTCGATTTCAAATTGAAGCACGCGACCAACTTCCTCAAAGAAGGTTCAAAAGTAAAAGCATACGTGCATTTTGTGGGACGTACGATCGTCTTCAAAGAGCGTGGTGTGAACCTTTTGAAGAAATTTTCCGAAGCATTGGCGGATTACGGTAAGCTGGAAATGGAACCGAAGCTGGAAGGAAAACGGATGACGATCATTCTCGCTCCTGCACCTGCAAAGGGCGCTAAGTAATACGCTTATTCATAAAGCATATTGATAGAAAATCGTGTTTTCGGTGGTATGCCGGGGACACGATTTTATTTTTGTGTAAAATTTCGCTAATTTTGCGCGCTGTTTTATATTTTATCAACTATTAGTTTTTTTGAATCATGCCTAAAATGAAAACCAACTCTGGGGCTAAAAAGCGTTTCGCGCTGACTGGCACCGGAAAAATCAAACGCAAGCACGCTTTCCACAGCCACATCCTGACCAAAAAATCAAACAAGCGCAAGCGTGGTTTGGTAAAGACTGGTCTGATCGATGAGTCTAACGAAAAGCAAGTATTGGCAATGCTTCGGAAATAATCCGTAAAAGCCAATTCAGAAATTAAATTCTGGTTTTTTGTTCAACCCGATAAAAGGCATTAAAGTCTCAGCAGAGCGCCGATTATCAAAAACAGTTAAATTATGCCACGTTCAGTAAATCACGTTGCGTCACGTGCAAGACGTAAAAAAGTTTTAAAACTCGCGAAAGGCTATTTCGGCCGTCGCAAAAATGTATGGACCGTTGCCAAGAACGCCGTTGAGCGCGGTTTGGCTTACGCATACGAAGGCCGTAAACAGAAGAAACGTAACTTCCGCGCATTGTGGATCCAGCGTATCAACGCAGGAACCCGTCAGCATGGATTGTCTTATTCTGCTTTCATCGGCAAACTTAATGCAAAAGGCATCGAGCTGAACAGGAAAGTTCTGGCGGATCTCGCGATGAACCACCCTGACGCATTCAAAGCGATCGTTGATCAAGTAAAATAAAACAGCATCCCGCCTCTCCGGCGGGATTTTTTTTGCATAAAATTTGGATATTGCAGGCGACAATCAACTCTCGTACCTCAAACCAAATAGAAATGCTGGAACAACTCTTAGACCTCGTACAACAAAATTCCCAACAATCGGTTGTAGAAAATCCCGACGTTCCCAACGAACATAATCAGGAAGTTATT
>CAMLNK010001035.1 GCA_946481035.1 uncultured Dyadobacter sp.
TGCTGGGACTTATAGAGAAGCCTGTTTGGTTTCTTTGGATTCCACATAGAAATTTCGGTCGACAGTCAGCGATTTGTCGCTTTTCACTTTCAGCGTTTTCCAATCGTTTGTCGGGTACAAGAATTCTTCTTTTCCGCTTGCGAGCTTCACTTTCACCGGCATATCGAAGTTTTCAACCGTATTGATCCACCGGTATTGCAGTCCTTTACCCGTGAATGCATATTCCAGAACCGGGATTCTTACATCCCGCAGATATTGATCGAAAACCTTTGAAAGGTTCCTTCCTGCCTTTTCGCTGATGTAGGTTTCGATCTGTGAGCCGTCCACTGTCTGGTGGTAGAAAGTTTTATTAAGCCCGCGAAGGATCTGGCGCCATTTTTCGTCGTCGTTCACTACCTGACGGATGGTATGGAGCATGTTTCCGCCTTTGTAATACATATCCTTCGACCCTTCCTGATTGACCCCGTAAATACCCACAATCGGAATGTCGTTAGCGATAAGCTCCCGGGTGCCGATCACGTAATCTTCGCCCGCCTTTTTGCCGAAATAATACTCCGTGTAAAGGTTTTCGGAATAATTGGTAAAGCTTTCGTGTACCCACATATCGGCCACGTCCTTGTAAGTGATGTTATTGGCAAACCATTCGTGCCCGCTTTCGTGGATGATAATGAAGTCCCATTTCAACCCCCAGCCGGTATTGGACAGGTCGCGGCCGCGGTAACCCATTTTGTAATCATTACCATAAGTAACCGAGCTCTGGTGCTCCATTCCGAGGTAAGGCACCTCTACGAGCTTGTAACCGTCTTCATAAAATGGATAAGGGCCAAACCAGTGTTCGAATGCTTTGAGCATTTTGGGAGCCTGCTTGAACTGCTCTTTTGCCTTTTCAAGATTCTGGGGCAGTACATAATAGCTGAGCTGCAAGTCGCCCTTTTCACCTTTGAATGTTTCCTTCCAACTCACATAATTCGCCACATTCATATTCACCCCGTAGTTGTTGATCGGGTTTTTGACAACCCAGTTAAATGTGTGCGAATTATCGCTATTCTCGACCACCGACCGCAGGTTCCCGTTCGATACATCCATAACGTTTTTGGGGACGGTCATACTGATGAGCATACTGTCGGGTTCGTCGTACATATGATCTTTGCAGGGCCACCACACGCTCGCGCCCAATCCCTGGCACGATGTGGAAATGATGGTATTACCCTTTCCATCGGGTACCCATTGCACGCCGCCGTCCCATGGCGGACGTTTGGCAAGGCGGGGTTTGCCTGCGTAAAAAACCTCAACGGATTCGGTTTTGCCGGTTTCCTGCTTTTTCTTTAATGTGATAAAAAATGCATTGCCATCCCGGCGATAAGTAAGCGCTTCGCCTTCCTGGACTACTTTGGTGATTTGCAAAGGCTCCTGCAAATCGACCTGCATCGTTTGGTACGGTTTCAATACCTTGTAGGTGATCACGGTGCTGCCGGTAAGGGTGCTGTCATTCGCGTTGGGCCTTACACTAAGGTGGTAATAATTCAGGTCCCACCATTCCCGTTCGGGAGTAATCGCGCCTCGCAGCGTATCGGCGTGGGTAAATGCTTTTTTCTGCGCGAAAGAAGCGAGTGAAACAAATAGTAAACCGATACCGGCAAGTTTTCTGAGCATTGGAATTGGGATTAGGAATGAAGTGTATTATTTATCGAGTATTTCCATGTCGTTCAGCTCCGGGCCACCACCACGATTGGCTGATCCGGCAGCAATGTAAATTTTCTTATTGAGCGAAACCGCCTGCGTGCCATGCCGCCCCTGGTGGAGCGAAGGCAGCCTTTCCCACTTCTGTGTCTGCGGGTTGAATGCCTCCACCTCGTTATGCGCCTCCTGGTGCGCGTCGCTTTCGCCTCCGATGATGAGTATTTTATTGTTGAAAACAACGGCGGTATTACCCGCCCGAAGCGTCGGGAGGTTGTTGGAAGCGTCCAGCGTCGTCCATTTGCCGGTTTTGAAATCATATACATCCACCTCCTTGATAACGGTATTCAAAACCTGGTTGATACGTGCGGTCGACAGGCGCCCGCCTGCGACATAAAGTTTGTTGTCCAGCACAGCCACCTGCACGTGATCGCGCGGGCGGGGAGCGTCGGCGAGGGTTTTCCAGGTGCCGGTCGCCGGGTCGAACTCATCGAACCAGGTAACCTGACCATCCCAGTGGCCATCCTGGATGCCGCACACGAGGTAAATCTTATCGTTTAAGGTAAATGCACCTGCCGCGCCGCGTCGGCGGTTTTCCGGAATGGCCGCGCCTTTGCGCCATTCGTTTTTAAGGGGATTGAAAATATAAATATCCGGAATGGGCACCTCGTGCGGATAACCGCCGGTGAATGCGCCGAGCACGTAAATTTCATTCTTATAGCTAACCGCCTGGAAATGGCTCATTTCAAGTGGTGACGGCGCGAGGCTCTTCCAGGAATCCTTTTTGAAGTCATACTCATCAACCGGCTTGATACCGCGTCCGCCCAGCAGGTACAACTTCCCGTTAGCCGTGGCCATCGCGTTTTCGTGCCGCTTCTCAGGTAGGTTCTCCGGTTCGGAAACCGTCCATATCT
>CAMLNK010001036.1 GCA_946481035.1 uncultured Dyadobacter sp.
CATTGTAGGCGTGGTGCTCGGCTGTAATAACTACGAGATCATCGACCTTGGCGTAATGGTGCCGACGGACAAGATCCTGGCCGCTGCACAAGAACATAATGTAGATATCATCGGTCTTTCGGGCCTTATCACGCCATCGCTGGACGAAATGGTGGGTGTAGCCAAAGAAATGGAGCGCCGCAGCATGAAAATGCCGCTCCTGATCGGCGGTGCGACTACTTCACGCATTCACACAGCGGTGAAAATCGATCCGAACTATTCGGGGCCGGTAATTCACGTGCTCGATGCTTCGCGTTCGGTGCCTGTGGCCGGAAAGCTGATTCAAAGTGAGCAAAGTCAGGCCGAGGTGCTGGCGGACATTAAAGCAGAATATGCAAAACTGCGCGACGACCACTCGAAGCGCGGCGGCGAAAAGGCGCATGTCGCTATCGGTAATGCAAGGGATAACAAGGCGAAAATCGACTGGACGAACTTCCAGGCCGTGAAGCCGCAGTTCCTGGGCACACGCGTGTACGACGATTACGATTTGGCCGAGATTTCGAAATACATCGACTGGACGCCGTTCTTCCAGACCTGGCAGCTGCACGGAAAATACCCGAAAATCTTCGATGATGCGGTTGTAGGTAAGGAAGCCATGAAGCTGTACGAAGACGCTGCGGTACTGCTGGGCGAAATCATTCGCGACAAAACCCTGAAAGCACGCGCTGTGGTAGGTTTCTGGCCGGCCAACTCCATTCAGGACGATATCGTGCTGCACCATTTCGAAGAGGAAACAAAAGAAGTGCCTTGCGAACGTCATGGCTCGCACAAGCATATTGAATACAAAATCAGCCAGCAGGGTGTCGAAAACCTGAATGCAGGTGAGCTTGTAGCGGATACGGCTGCGGTACTGCACCATTTGCGTCAGCAAAGCCAGAAAGCAGCCAACCTGCCTAACTACTGCCTTTCCGACTTCGTGGCACCGCTGGAATCCGGCCATACCGATTACATTGGCGGTTTTGCGGTGACGGCGGGTGTGGGTATCGAAGCATTGCTGGAAAAGTATGAAAAGGATCACGACGATTACAACAGTATCATGATCAAGGCGCTGGCCGATCGTTTGGTGGAAGCCCTGGCCGAACTAATGCACGAGAAAGTGCGCAAGGAGCTGTGGGGTTATGCCAAAGCGGAAAGCTTCACCAATGAAGAACTGATCAAAGAAGAATATAGCGGCATCCGCCCGGCGCCAGGTTACCCGGCCTGCCCGGATCACACCGAAAAGCGTCATTTGTTCGACTTGCTTGGTGCGGAAGAATTAGGCATTACACTCACCGAAAGCTTCGCGATGTACCCTGCGAGCAGCGTGAGCGGCTGGTATTTCTCCCATCCCGACAGCCGCTATTTCCCGGTCGGAAAGATTCACAAGGACCAGGTGGAGGATTACGCGAGGCGTAAAAACATGCCGGTAGAAGAAATCGAAAAATGGCTTTCGCCGGTGTTGGCATATTAAGATAGTATTATTTAAAAAGTGCAAAAAGAGAATAGTTCGTTACTATTCTCTTTTTTTGTGCCCAAAACATACTAATTTTTACAAAAGGGCGTAATTAGGTGGTATGCCGTGTCGTAATCAGGTATTTATACGCTATTTTTTTGTAGTAAAGCGCCTGATCTTTGCATCACTTAAGTGAGAACTTAATAGTTTATTAGCCATGAAAAGAAATATCTCAGTTTTTATCCTCTTAATCCTCCTGGCATCTTCCTTTAAATACAGGAGCATGACGAGAGAAAACACCCTGCCAGTCATCACCGCAGGAGCGGGATTTGACAGCAAACACTCACCTAAGGCCGTTGCAGTGTCCTCCTGGGACGCTGCCGTTGCCGACCTTCACAAAGCCAATCTTGAAATGGCAAAAGGTAATCCGGCATTGTTCAAATCGTTGTGGTCGCGCCAGGATGATGTTACCATATTTGAAGGGGCTGAAAATGTAGATTCAAAAGGCTGGAAAGCGGTGGAAGCGAGCCTTAACAATACCGGAATCGTTCCTTCAAAGGATGTAACATATACCTACGAAAAAGTGGCGAGCCAGGAGAGTGCTACACAGGGTTTCCTTATTCAAAAAGAACACTACCGCTTCGCCGGTGGCCGTAAAGCAGATTTGCATGTGACGATCCTTTTCCGGAAAGAAAACAACGTCTGGAAAATCGCTCACCGCAATGCAGACCCCATCTCAGCTGATGTAAAATCAGACAAAACTTCTAAATAATTGCCTCTCTTCCTGATATTTTGAGTTAGTTGCCACCATGCGACTAATTTGTTGTTATTTTGCACCTTTGGGCAAAAAGTGACAACAAACTACGCATGGAGAGATTTACAGGATTGCTGGGTATCATATTGATCCTGGGCATTGCATTTGCGATGTCGAACAACAGAAAGGCCATTAATTACCGTACAGTCGCCGTTGGCCTGGGCCTGCAATTCGGGCTCGCTGTATTTATCCTCCGAACCGACATTGGCCAGAAAATTTTCCAATGGCTGGGTGAAAAGGTCCAGAAACTACTTTCCTTCTCCGATAAGGGTGCCGATTTCGTTTTCGGCACATTGGTACG
>CAMLNK010001037.1 GCA_946481035.1 uncultured Dyadobacter sp.
CCACAAACATCTTATCATAAATCATCGCCTCGGTCTTCGGATCGATGCTGCTGGTCGGTTCATCGAGCAGCACAATGTCGCTCGTACGCGCTGCGAGGATGCCGCGTGCGAGCGCGAGCCGCTGTTTTTGTCCGCCTGAAAGGTTTACGCCCTTTTCCTGGATGCCGGATTCGAGGCCTTTGGGGAGCTTTTCGACTACATCGGCGAAATGCGCGGTTTCGCAGACTTGCATAATGTCGCTTTCTTCGAATGGCAGGCCAAGGGTAATGTTGTAGGCAATGGTGTTTTCAAAAATCTCCGGGTCTTGGGGGAAGAGTGTGACCTGGTCGGCGAGCATTTCGATGGCGGCTTCGTGCTGGTTGTCGACGGTCACTATTACGTCTTTTTCGGGTTGGTATAGGCCTCGAAGCAACGCGAGCAGCGTGCTTTTTCCGCTGCCGCTTTCGCCGATGAATGCAATGCGCTGGCCGCGGCGGATGCGGATATTCAGCCCGTGAAGGCTGTGGGCTTGCTTTTCGGCGTCATATACCTCGGCGTGCGAAAAGTTAAGGTTGCTGATATGGATCTCATGCCAGTTGTCGGGAAGGTCGCCAGCCTCGTCCACGCGGTGATGCTCGTGGTAAGCCTCGCCGATCGCGCGGGCGGTTTGTACTTCGGTGTTGTAGCGGATGATTTCGGTGTATTGCCAGGCAATGTCCTGGAAGACCGAGGTGAATTGGTTGACATAGCTCAGCAAAGTCACCAAACCACCCACCAGAAACACTTTGCCGGGGACATAATGCTGGTACACATAGCCGATTGTGACCACAATATAAATGATGCCGATAAAGACGCTGGCGACAAACCATTTCCATTCATTAATAGATACAGACCTTCGGAAAGGAGGGAATACATCGGCTACCTTACCCATCAGGCTGATTTTCATCCGTTTTTCAAGCCTTAATGTGATGACGGTGATGATATTGGAAAGGCTGTCAAACAGAGTAGAGGAAACAATGTGTTCCTTTTCGTTCGATTCGTCGAGTGCTTTGATAAACGGTTTATCAAATTTAAATATCACATAAACATTAATGATCCCGATGAGCACGCCCACTGCGCCGAACAGCGGTGAAAACCAGATAATGGCAATGAAGGAGAAGATAAATTTGGCAAATGCGTGAAGGAACATAAAGCCGTTTTGAAAGAAGTCCTTCAATGCTTCGTAGGCTTTCCGAATGCGGTTGATCGTCGCGCCGCTATGGTGGTCCTGATGCCAGCGGATGGGCAAATGCAATGCCTGATGATAAAGTTCGTCGAGAAAATTGCGGCTCAGATCAAAGGCTAGTTTACGTTCCATCACCCTCGCAGGTCCGTGAAACGCCCATTCGAGCAGGACCAGGCCCAGGTACGCGCCCCCGTACACCCACACGTTACGCAAGGTGCCTTCCGCATCTTGTTGTATGGATTGGATAAACCAGCCATAAAGCAGCGGGTGGGCCGCGAGCACCAGGTTTGCCATCACGAACATTCCGTAAACGAGCAGGTAGCGGCCGCGTTGCTGCCGGGCATAGCGCCAGGCCGTGGCAAGAAGGGATAAGTAAGGATTCTTCATCGAGGTTTCGGTGGTTCTGGGAACGGTAGCTCGGCCTCCCGACACCATACAACCACAAAACGGGTCCGAAGGTTGCCGTCCGGTGGGTAAACTTTGTGTGAAGAATCAGTAGTTTTTAGGACTTTGCGGTTTACTTACACGTTGACCGATTTTCACAAACCAACCTTTTTGAACTACCAAACCGGAATTTTTATGAAAAGACTAATGCAAGTTTTTTGCAGCGCTGTTTTGCTGAGCATTGCCCTTGGAATTTCTGCACACGCACAGGACGGCTGGATCAGCCTGTTCAATGGAAAGGATTTTACCGGTTGGAAAATCGGAGCGAATGCGAGCTCTTTTTCGATCGAGGATGGAACCATTAAAGTGGCCGGGCCAAGAGCGCACCTTTTCTACGACGGTCCGATCAAGAACCATATGTTCAAAAATTTCGAGTTCAAAGCACAAGTGAAGACGACGCCGGGTTCCAACTCCGGTATTTTCATCCATACAACTTACCAGGAGGATGGCTGGCCCGCGCAAGGTTACGAAGTGCAGGTGAACCAGTCGCATACTGACTATAAGCGCACCGGCAGCCTCTATAATGTGATCGATGTGAAGGATACTTATGTGAAAGACAATGAATGGTACACCGAGTACGTGAAAGTCGAAGGAAAACACATTACCATTAAAATCAATGACAAAGTGGTGGTGGACTATGAAGAAACCGACGTGGACAAGCGCCAGGGCGAGATGAAAAATAAATTCCTGAAACAGGGTACATTTGCATTGCAGGCGCACGATCCCAAAAGTGTGGTGTATTACAAAGACATTCAGGTAAGACCGCTAACCGAGTAACAGCATTTACTTCCCATGGAAGAAGAAGTACATTTTGAATCGATATTGGAACGCCTCCCCAAAAAGGGAGGCGAATTTTATATGATGGTACCCGACGAGGTGGCCGCTCAATTCGTTGAAGGCCGCAAGCCCGCTCGCGTGCGCTGCGTGATCAACG
>CAMLNK010001038.1 GCA_946481035.1 uncultured Dyadobacter sp.
AAAGATCGATCATTTCAACAGCGCCCATTCTCGGACGAATGCGGCCAAGGCTTTGGAGCCATTCCTGCATGGCCAGCGGACCGGCATGACGCAGCAACCCTTCGTCTTGACTTAATGCAAGCTGGGCTGCAACAATGTCCTGATTGATGGGCTGGTAAAAAGGCAACACCGGGAAAACTTTGCCGAAAACCGCGCGCATTGCATCCATGTATATGTTCAGACGCTGGTGATCGAATTTTGCAGTTTTCAGCTTCTCCATCGCCAAATTACCCTGCCTGATCCGCTCATTGATCTGTTTAAAGACGGTTGCCGCCTGCTGATAATACTTCATTGAGGCCTCTTTTTCGTCATTAACCCTTTCAAACAGGATAGCCGGGGAAGCATTGGGAATGCCATATTGGGCTGAGGCAAGCAGAAAATCCCGCAGGAGGGTAAACTGCCCAGCTGTGAAAGTATCGTTGGGGGCTTCCAAAGTCACCTTGGCTTCCAGCAAGTCTTTGATAAAAGCGTCTGCAAGCAAGTTGCCGGAAACCTTTGTTAAGCCATCCAGGCTTTGCTGCGCCCTGGTGGCCAGTTGGGCAATGTCGTGATTTCCCGGATTGCTCTCATTCAATGGTGTGCCCGCAGTTACCAGATGTTCGGCGCCTGCCGGCTGGGTCTGAAACAGCAGGTTTCTGAGCTGCTTTAACAAATGATCCAGCTCAAAAACGCTGCGATCCTCTGCGTTCCAGGTCACGTCCCTGTTTTTGAAATCAATGCCAGCCGATGCTTTTTCGGAAGCCGCCGGATTGTTTTGTAAATAGAAATAACTGATATACTGCTTAAAATCCGCCTCAGTTGCGGACAGAAACAGAAAATCCAACGGCTGAATGCCTATTTCTTTTAAACTCACCGAGGTATGGGTTGCCGGAGTTTCGGGCTCCCGGTAGGCTACTTTGAAACGGATGCTGCCCGGATTGCCCAGGATCATCCCAAGCCAGTTATTCAATGACGGCTCAGCCATTGCTCTCGGCGAAGGCGCTCCCGGCCACTCTGCCGGTGAAGCAAAAGCAACAAGCGGCTCAATATTAAGCATCACGCGCTGGTTAACCACAATTCCCGAACGCGGTGTCTCGACGATTTGCGGATCGGGGATGTTCCGGCCCTGGGCCAGGCTGGTAACCATCGCAGCTGCCCGGACATGGTTGCCTTGCACGATTTGAAATACACTTTCAGAAATTGCGATATCGCCCAAAGAATCCAGCGCATCGGCCATCCGGTCTATTTCCCTGGCAATCTGGTTGTACTGGGTCTGATTTCCGCCATTGTTAAAAACCAGATTTCGAAGAAATGCCAAAACTGAATTATTGACAGGATTGGTCAAAACCTCATACATGGTGTCTTTGGATGGAAAATCCATCCATTTAACGGCTTCGTAAATTTTATTGAGCAAGGCCATTCCATCGACCACATTGCTGTTGTAGGCGGGCGGCTTAGCGGCCTGAGCATTGTCTTTAACAGGAACCATCAAGGGGAATGCATTTCTGAACGGCAGGATAAACTGGTCCAGCTCGGCTGTTTTGTACCTTTCATGCAATCCTCGTTCAAACTGAAACCCGAGAATCGCCCCTATTTGCAGCCCGTTTTTCACCCCGTCGATCAAATTGAGCGCGGTCCTGACCCTTGCAGAGGAAATGTTGACTGCCAGCCTGTTGTTAATATCCTCTTCTGAATCGCTGGCCCGGTAAGCACCCCTGAGAACAGCCGCCGTGATGGCGTGGTTCAGGGAAGGCGCGTGAATAAATCCGTCATTATCGCGGTCTTCGGAAACTTTTACGCCCTGCGGGATCATACCCTGGGGAATAGCCGTAAGGTCCGCGTCCCTTCTGCCGGTATCCTTTTTGAGATTTTCGACCCAGCCAAACGCTCCCAAATGGATTCCTTTCTTCACATTGCGCTGCTCGGTCAACCTCCGGTTGGCAACGCCGGTTATCCAGCCATCGAGCCGGTAGCTGCAAAGATCAATATGCTCGGCCAGCAAAATGGATAATTCCCTGGTAGGTAAGCCGTTCAGGATCGAAAATGCAGCCCTTACCTCGTCCACTTTTTTAAGGATTTGCCGATGGGCCGCGTGATTGGGATAGTTATTGAAAATCGGATTTGTGTCGGGTCGGTTAATGTATGCCGACATGGCCGCTCTGCCCTGCGCGCCCGCTCCCGCAGCTGAGATCAGATATTGGTAAAAAGGATTAGTCACATTGAAATTAAAAACATAACCGCGCAGATCGTCGAGGTCTTTCATAAGCGCGTGCCATTTGGTATTGTATTTGCGTTTTGCGCGCTGCCACTCGCTGTATGTGAACTCGTCGCCTACGGTCTTGCGCAAGTCTTCGGAAATAAGGCCTTCCATTTGCAGAATATCCAATGCGCCTTCCTGATAAGCCTGCATCAGCGACTGCCGCATGAGCAGAAACAACATGCTCGGATTGGGGTCCGGAAATTTTGTAGGGTCATTTCCGGCCAGGATTTTGTCCGGAGACGAGTTGAGCAACCAGTCGATAAACGTTCCACCTTCGAGCTTTTCCAGCTTATTGGTTTGCG
>CAMLNK010001039.1 GCA_946481035.1 uncultured Dyadobacter sp.
TCTTCATGATCGCGATCGGGTCCAGCTTGATAATGAGGCCTGTAATGCTGCGCATCAGCGATTTGAAGAGGAAGAACGCCGCGGTACGCACATCCTTGCTCGTCAGCAGAAAGATCACGAGCGCGAGTACGGCCATCAGGAAGCCGAGATACAGTGTGTTTTGGGTTACTTCGATCAGGAAAGCCGCGATTTTGTTCCAGAAATAGAGGGCCACAGCCCCTACACCTCCGAGAAAAAGGAGGGAAGTAATGCCTTCCGGTCGGCTCCAATAAGACTTTTTGGAGGAGTCCTCCTGCGAGCCGCCGATCTGGGTGAAATCTGGTGTTGCCATTGTGATTTAGTTGTCAGGTTTATTGAAGATATTGGTTGATTTTCGCGAGATCGGACTGGATCTGGTCTACAAAACTTGCATAGGTGACCTCAAAACTGTCCTTATTGGTATTGATCTTGGCCGTCTGCTCCGAAACCTCGCCCGAAATCTGGCCTAAACGGTTCTTATTATCATCGATTTTCTTTTGTAAATCAATGATTTGCTGCGCATAGGCCGCATTTGTTTCTTCCAGTTTCTTGTGCTCGTCCTGCAAAGAGCCTACCCGTTCTTTGATCGCCTTTTCGACATCTTTCAGGAACGAATCGCGGTCTTTGACCAGGATTCCGAGATACTGATCGGCGGAAGATTTCAGAATGGTGGTATCTTTCGCCCCGCCCATAGCCTTGAAACTCGCCCACGCTGCCTGAAACTGCTTTTCTTCGCCTAATCCAAGCCCCTCCATGCTTTGAAGCGCCTGTTTGTATTCGAAGTAATCAGGGCCGGGCAGGTTGGCTTTTTCGAGGAGGTTGACAAAATGCTCGGTAAACTTCTTGTCAATCTGGCCCGTTCCCGCTGCATTCGTAACCATCGTGGGTGCGGGTGTTGGTTTGGAGGTTTCGGACGCTGCGTTTACAGGCCTCGGAGCCTGGTTGGGGTCCTGCCTCCCGGGGTCCGGCCTTCCGGGGGCCTGCGCACCAGGAGCCGTTTCGTCGGCATCTTTGATAAAAAAGCTGAGTATCTTTTTACCAATACCCGGTTCGGAGTCTGCCATAGGTGATAAAGTGTTTAGGTTCATTGTTTTTGTCGGATCAATATTACTAAAATTCGCAGGATTTCATAGGGGGCGATATTTACCAATGGTGCCCTGTGTTGATGAAGCCTCGGAAATTTTGGATGGGAATTTCCGGTAATCCTTGAAACCCGGTCGTTTTTTATGGATGTTTGCCAAAAAACTAAGTCCTTATGCTCAAATTAGGTTTTAACAGTGCAATCCTGGCCGATTTCGGCTTTGAACACGTCGTTCAATTTGCTGGAAATAATGGCTTTTCGTGTGTAGAAATGATGTGCTGGCCGGCCGATAATGCCGACAGCCGCCGGTACGCGGGCGTGACGCACATCGATGTCAACAACCTCACCGACCAGAAAGTATCGTCCATCAAGCACAACCTGAACGAGGCGGGTGTCTTCATTTCGGCCTTGGGTTACTATCCCAATCCGCTCGATCCCGATCCGAACCGCTCCGAATATTACATAGAACACATCAAGCAGGTGATACGCGGGGCAGCGAAGCTCAGTATTCCGGTCGTGACCACTTTCATTGGCCGCGATCCATCCAAAAGTATTAAAGACAACCTCGCCCGTTTCGCCGATGTATGGCCATCGATTGTGAAGGTAGCCGAGGAAAACAATGTGAAAATAGGCATCGAAAACTGCCCTATGTTCTTCACCGATGACGAATGGCCGGGAGGGAAGAACCTCGCGATCAGCCCGGCTGTATGGGATCGCATGTTCGAAATCATTCCCGATCCGTTGTTCGGCCTGAACTACGATCCGTCGCACATGATCTGGCAAATGATGGATGAATTACTACCAATTTATAATTATAAATCACGCTTACATCACGTTCATTTGAAAGATGCGAAAGTTTATAAAAATAAATTGAATAATGTAGGCATTCTGGCTAACCCGTTGGAGTACCATTCGCCGAAACTTCCCGGTCTCGGAGATGTGAACTGGCGGGGTTTCTTTGCGGCATTGACAGACGTGCGCTATCGCGGCCCGGTGGTGATTGAGGTAGAAGACAAGGCGTATGAGGGGAATATTACAGACGTCAAAAGCGCTATTCTTACCAGCCGCAACTATGTTAGCCAGTTTTTGGGATAGAATTGGATGCAGTTTGTTTCGTTTCCAAACAAATGGCGCATAGGATCAAACCCGTGCGCCATTTACTTTGAGTTTAAATGTTATTTATATATGTAAACAATGAGGTAGTTACAATATTAAATTATCTGCCTTGAACTTTATACATTGAACTCTTAACTCCAACTCACCACTACTTTTCCAAAAATCGCAACAACGGCGTAATAAACCTGCCGAAATCCTCAATGTGCGGTAAATGCCCGATGTTATCGAGTTCTACCAGCTCGCTGTTTGCGATCTTCGCCTTGGTTTGTCTGCCGAGTTCCGGATAATTTCCAAGCGTTTTTCGAGCATTCTCAGGCGCCAGGTTTTTGCCGACGGCGCTTCGGTCGCGCTGGCCGATGATGA
>CAMLNK010001040.1 GCA_946481035.1 uncultured Dyadobacter sp.
AATGGCCGCGCTGCCCACTACCCAAAGCGTGTCCAGCACGATAACCAGTCTCACGGCGCGTGCATTCACCGGATTGCCTCGGCTTACCGAAAATACAAGCACAGCGAACGCAACGAGGAAAATCCCGACTTCGATAAAAGGCATTGTAGCTGTGGTTTCGAACAGACCGGCGACCAATTTCGGGAAAGCTGTAAGCCCCAGACCCGTTGCACCTGAACTGATTGCATTGATGAGCATTACATTTTTGAGCGTTTTCATGTGTCGATTGTTTGGTTGTTTTTGGATGCAACAAAGGTATTGCAGCCCCTACGCCTACGGCTTACCCGCACGCGCCAACGATTTATCATTTCGTGACAATGTCAAAAAATAGTCAGGCGTGGTCAGGTTTAGTCAGGAATGGTCAGGTGTGGTCAGGAAATGTCATGTGTGGTCAGGTTTAGTCAGGTGTGGTCAGGTCTGGTCAGGCGTGGTCAAGAATAGTCAGGTGTGGTCAGGCTGGTCAGGGATGGTCAAGAATAGTCAGGTGTGATCAGATATGGCCACGGAAGTACGGGATTGGTGAAACAGTTCGCCTAACAAATCCTGACAATACCTGACTACAATTGACCATTCTTGACAATTCCTGACTAAACCTGACAATTCCTGACCACACTTGACCACACTCGACCCAACCCGTCGCCGGTCGCTACCTGGTAGCGAGGCGCATTTCGGTGAGCACTTTCTTGAAACCTACTTTTTCATAGGCTGCTACTGCCGGCGCATTGTCGGCATAAACTTGCAGACGAACCTCGTCCAGGCCTTTCTTTCCCGCCCATTCCACGAGTGCGTCGATAATCAGTTTGTTGATGCCGCGGCCACGCATATCGGGTTCGGTGTACATGAAACCCAGGAATGCGTAGCGCCCGAAATTGTTATAGTGCTTTCCTTCGAGAATGCGCGCGTGCCCGCTGGCGATCAGCCGGTCGCCCAGAACGGCTACGAGGACCTCCGCTTCGTCGCTGCGGATCATTTTCTCCAAATCGTAATAATGAAATTCTTCGCTGATGATGGTTTCGTCGAGCGGGCGTTCGGCGGCGATCAGGTTTTGTTCGAATGCGAGAAGTGTGGGCAGCTCGTCCGGCCGTGCCTGCCTGATCAGAATGTTTTCCATGGAAATGTTGATGTGGTGATTCCGCAAATCTACCATTTCACCGGTAAGCAGGCCGGGTTTCACGAAAATAAATGCCACTACCGCGCCATTACCCGCCTTTCTGCGAAACCGGGCACTACGCTTTCCAGGATCGTGCCTGCATTTTCGGCCGCATCGACGCCTGAAAACGCAGGTAATGCAAAGCTCTCGATCGCTAACCCGGAGTCGTTCAGTTCCGTATTGAGATGTTCTGCAAAACGCATATGGAATGCCAGCAGCGCCTGCTCCCAGGCCGGAACCGTATGCGGACAATGCCAGAGGTCGATCACCTGCGCATGAGCATGAAGCAACAGGTTGGGCAGCAACTGGTGCAGGTAGAGTGTCCCGCTTGCATGGCTGCTTTTCAGCTTCCTGTCCAGTTCACGGATGTCGTAATCTTCCAGCCGCCGGTGAAGCCCGGTTTCGGCATAGTTAATGAGAAGGTCGACCTCAAACCGATCGTTGATCTTTTCACACGCGGCGATAATGCTCCCCGTGTCGGTATCATCGGTGACCAGGTAATGCACCAGCACCCGGTGTTTTTGTACGATTTCGCGCACCAGGGCTTCCAGTGCGGTCTCCTTCGCACCTATCAGGATCAAATGCCGGTTACCAGCCGCCAGCGCTTTGGCAAATGCATTTCCCCACAGTGTATCGGCCCCGCGGACTACTGAAAAATTCATGACGTTGATGATTTTGACAAAATAATGGCGACTTACATTAGGTGAAATCCGCCGTAAGTTGTCCTTGCTACATACCTGCAAAGAAAATCCGGATGGCCATGAGAGTAAATACTGATTTATCATTACAAAACGCTGGAAGAAGGCCGGTGAGGATCGCGCCCGATTACCTGCAATTGCTCAACCGATATTATGATTTCGACGGTTTTGAACCCGATCGGCTCGCCAAGCAATTAGCGCTCATCCGGGCCATGGCCCAGCTCAGTAGCAGCGGCGTGACGGTCTATGATCTGCAAAAACAGACGCATGTTTACGCTTCACACAACTTTTACCAGCTGTATGGCTACGATTTCGGTACAATGGATGCGTGCATTCCGAACGATGTGTTTGACCGAAAAATACATCCCGACGACCGGAAGCTACTTGCCCGCAATGGTTATGAAGCGATGAAATTCATGATGGCGCAACCTGCGCACACACGCAAGCATTTCAAAATGGTGACGGATTACCGGATCGTAGCGGATGATCAAACGGTTATCCGCGTCACGGAGCAGCATCAGGTGCTGGAACTGGATGCGTCCGGGAATATCTGGCTTTCACTAGGCGTGATCGATATTTCGCCGAACCAATTGCTTACAGAGGTCAGAAGCCAGGTGATCAATTTTCGTACTGGCGAACTTATCAAACTGGAAAACAATAACATAACCGAAGACGTGAAGCTA
>CAMLNK010001041.1 GCA_946481035.1 uncultured Dyadobacter sp.
GGTACGCCCACCGAAGCGGAGGCGGAAACCTTCCACGGGGTTGAAGCTGTAAAACGTATTCACCGGTCCTACTTCCACCGCTCCAAACGACTTGTAGCCCGAAAGGAACAGCGTGGCAATGTCCATTGTCCTCTTAAATGACGGGATGGTTTGCAGTGTATCGATGTTTTTGTAAATGTCCAGCTCGGTACGTTCCAGCGGAATGTGGCGTTTGCTGGCCCAGAATGACTCGGTCGTTTTGATCTCCGGGTCATACACGATTTCCTCGCCCGGCCCGCGGTAAATGCTGTCGGGGCGCGACTGGTTGATGGTATAATCCTTGAAATTCACCGTCCGCTGCCCGTACAAACCACCGTTCTTCTCGCCCAATGCAAATTCCATCGCGAGCGTCGATTTATTCATGAAATAGCGGCCGTCTGCACCTTTCTCGAATTCCAGGCGCGCTTCGAGGTCGCGCATGAAGTTGAGGTTAATGTCCTTGTTGACGGTCAGGTAGGCATTCTGCACGCCGTATTTGCCGTCGAGGGTCACATATAGTTTCCCTTCAAAAAGCATATCCGTTTTGTTCCGAGGTACAAAGCCCAGCTCGATCAGCTGCGGATCGGCGGTTTTGATGGTATCGCGGATAAAAAATTTATAAAATGTCGGTGCGGAGTTCGCGATCGGGCTCAGCAACAGGTTGGTGGCAATGGAGATATCGTTATCGTAAATGTTGATATCTTCATACAAACGGTTGAAATAGGCGCTCAAACCGTCGTTATCCACAAACTTCGCGTCGAATTCCGCCCGGCGGTTCGCCAGCACGTATTGTTTCCTGTTGTAGGGGCTTTTGCGGAAGTAAACTTTGGAAAGTTTCTCCTGAATGTAGGCCGGGAGCATATTCTTGCCGCCCATTGCCGTGGAATCCTGGCTTTTGAACAAAAACTGGTAATTCCTGAAAATGCGTTTGTCCTTGAAATCGTCGGACAGGTTGCTCAATGCGAGCGAAATCTTTTCGTACTGTTCGTATTCCAAAAAGTTGTTGCTCGACGGCCTGTTCTCATCCTTGTGCGCGATCACCTCCCGGATGAGCTGCACGGCGGGATTGTCCTTGTTCCGGTAACGGGCTTTGGTTTTAACGGTTACCTCTTTCAGCATGGAAGCGTCCACAGCCATTTTCACGTCGATCGTCTGGCTCACGCCAGGTTTGATCGGCTTTTCGATGGCCATATAACCTACATAAGTGAATTTGATGGTCGGGTGGTCTTCACGCAAGGTCATCGCGTAACGGCCGTCGGCATCGGAGGCGGTCCCCATGGTTGTTCCCGGGATCAGGATCGACACGTATGGCAGGGTCTCGCCTGTCTTTGCGTCGGTAACGGTACCTTTTATCGTGGTGGTATTCTGCGCTATGGCTACTCCCGCGCCGATCTGCAAAATGCTGATCACCGCGAGCAACTGTATCCATATCGACTTGCTGATTGCTTTCATGTTGGAACGTTCGTAACGTGTTTTGGCTGCCCTCTGCTTGTTTCAGAATCATGTACGCTGCATGCACGCCGACAGATTTGCCGGCCGCAGCTCATGATCAAGCGGGTACGATAGTTAGAGCCACTTATTCTCCTTATACCAGGTCAATGTCTCTGCGAGGCCTCGGTGCAGATTGTATTGCGGTTGGTAATGCAGGCGACTTCGGGCTGCATCTATGCTACAGATCCAGTTAGGGGCTGTGAGTTCTTTTAGTTTTTCTTGGTTCAAAACCGGTGTTGTTGATGAATTTGCATAAACAAGATCCAGGAACCGGGCGATCATTTCGACGAGCAGCAGCGGCAGGTGCGTGCGGAAAATCTGCTTCCCGCTGATGGCCCTGAACTGGTCTGCCAATGCGTAACGGTCATATGCCTGTCCGTCCGAGATATTGTAAACCGTAATTTCTTTCTCCGTTTCCCTCAATGCGGCCATAGTAGCCGTCACGAGGTCTGTTACATACACGAAACTCAACCTTTGCGGGCCTTTGCCGATGTAGGCATCGAGGCCTTTGCTGAGTGTTTTAAAAAGGACGAACAAGTCCTTTTCGCCGGGGCCATACACTGCTGTCGGGCGGATAATGCTCAGCGGCAGGCCATTTACTGTTTTCAGGTATTGCTCGGCCAGCAGCTTGCTTCTTCCGTAATCCGTCACCGGAACAGGCAAGGTTTCTTCTGTGATCGGCTGGGCCGCATTGTAAGCCGCCGGACCTAATGCCGCGAGGCTGCTCAAAAACACAAACCGCTTCAACGGAATATCCGCAGACACGGCAGCCTGCGCCAGATTCAGCGAATATTCCGCATTGACCAGATTATAGGCAGCAGCGGTTTTGGCTTTGGTCACTCCCGCTGCATGGATGATGTAGGAATACCCTCCATCTTCCAGCAGCTTCTTCAATTTATCTTTGGAACTGAAATCAGCATTCACATACACGAGGTCCTGCGCATTGGCATTGAGCTTTCGAAGGAAACTCAGGTCGCTGCTCGGCCTCACCGCCGCATGGATTTCCATGCCCGCTTCGAGTGCCGCCGCTACCAGGTGGTAACCTATAAATCCGCTG
>CAMLNK010001042.1 GCA_946481035.1 uncultured Dyadobacter sp.
CGATGCGGTAGCGCGGGGTGGTATTCCCGATCACGGAAAGGTCTTTCGGGTCTTTTTTGGTAAGCCCCCGGGTAATGCGGCCATCGCCGTCGAGGTCCTTGTATTTAGGCCAGCCTGGTACTACCGACAGCGCTCCCCACGGGATAATGTCGCTTTCGTCGAGCTTGGCGATTTCATCGGCATTTTGGAAAAGGCCGTCACTGGTAAGGCCCCAGACTTCGCCCAGTTCCTGCCCTTTACGGAACTTCGAGAAAAGCTCCTGGTCGTTCTTGAAACGGGTGATATTAGAGCGGGAATCCGACAGGATCAGTTTCGCGCTGAGCGAAAGGCGTTTGTCGGCTACCATATAAGAGTCGTTGTAGCCAATGGTCAGTTCCAACCCTTTCGTGCGCAAATCGGCTACGTTCTGGTAAGGCACCGTTGTTCCGAGCACGCCGGGCAACTCCTCGCCTTCTGTGAGCATGCCTTTGGTATCGCGGATATAATAATCGAAACCTAATGTCACACGATCTTTCAACACCCCAAGGTCGGCCCCGAAGTTCAGCGTCGATACACGCTCCCAGGTGTAGTTCGACGGATCTACATACAATGATGGCGAGCGGGTAATCACCGTTTGCTTGTTGCCGCCGATCAGGTAGTTGGACAGCCCTGTCGGCAATGCCTGGCGGAAGCTGTAATAGCCCACATTCTGGTTACCCAGGTCTCCATACGAAGCGCGGAATTTAAGGGTAGGAATAAAAGGCAACGCCTCCTTCACGAACGATTCCGAGCTGGCAATCCATGCAGCCGACACCGACGGGAAAAAGCCCCATCTGTTCGCTTTCGGGAAGCGGGAAGAACCATCGTAACGGCCATTGGCTTCGATAATGTAGCGGTCGTTGAACGTGTAATTGATCCGTCCGAAGAAACTGCGTGTCGCGTAGCTTGTATCCGCACCAAATGCCTGGGCGGTACCGCTCGTCAGGTTGAGGTAGGGCAATGACGGAGAAATAAGGCCCACTTTTTGTGCTTTGGTGGTCGTGTAGCTGTAATTCTCCTGGTTATAGCCGGCCAGGAGGTTGATCCGGTTCCTGCCGAGTGTTTTAGTATAATTGGCGAAGAGGTCCATCACATTGTTGGCCAGCGTGGCATTGGTTTCATACACGCCTCCTGTTCCTCCTTCGGTACGGATATCGTTCGGGCCGTAACCTATGCGGTAATTACGCATATCCTGCTTGGTATTCCATTGCTCGCGCTTCAAGCTCGCCGAGCCGGTAACCTGCAAATCGCCGTTCAGCGCCGTTACGATACCACGGAAAATGTTCTGGAATCCGAACATATCCTGCTTTTTGTTACCGCCGTCGGTCAATCTGGCGGCCAGGCGGCCTGCGCCGGTATTCGCCCAGGTGCCGTCGGGGTTCACTGCCACCTGGGTAGGTTGCAGGGTGTAAATGTCGTTGATGTTTGCCGTCGGCACCGCGCGTTCGGTGCGGTAAATCGACAGGTTGTTATCGAGTTTCAGCCATTTAAAAGGGGCAAAATCCAGCCTGGCGCGGGAAGAATAGCGGTTCCAGTAATCATCCGTCAATTTATTCAAACCACCTTCCCGGTTGTAATCTGCTGAAATATAATAGCCTACATTGCGCTCATTCGACGTTTTGGCGCTTCCTGTAAACGCCAGGCTGTGGTTCTGGGAGAAACTTCTTTTGGTAAAAAAGTAGTCGTACCAGTTGTTGCTGCCCATGTAGGCCCATTTGGTAGGATCGGCCGGGTCGATGCGCGTGTCGGGCGTGGAAGGGTTGTCCGAACGCTCTTTGGCCCAGGCATAATATTCGTCGGAATAGTTGACATAATCCCAGGGCGTGTTGTCGGTAGACGTTTCCAGTACGCGCGAGAAAATGTACGGGTCGGTTACCGGCTTTGGCAGCACCGTAGGCTGGCCCCAGGAGAAGAAATTGTTGTAGGTAATAGACTGCTTGCCTCTCCCTCCCTGCTTGGTGGTGATCAGCACCACACCGAATGCCGCCCGGGCGCCGTAGATCGCCGCCGAAGCCGCGTCGCGCAATACCGAGAAAGTGGCGATATCGGAAGGGTTCAGGCGGAGCAGGTCGTTGCTGTTCGCCGCGGCGATCCCGTCGATCACGAACAGCGGCTCACCGCCATTGATAGACGTAAAACCACGGATATTGAAGTTGGGCACGGTTCCGGGCGTACCGCTCTGGTAAGTGATATTCAGCCCGGGGCTCATCCCCTGCAAGCCCTGCATCACGTTCGCTACCGGCCGTGCTTCCAGCTGCCTGCCCGAGATCTGGTCCACAGCCCCGGTGATATTCACTTTTTTCTCGACCCCGTAGCCGATCACGACCACTTCTTCGAGGTTGCCGAGGTCGGCCTGCAAGGTTACGAAAATCTCGCTCCGGCCTTTCACCAACTCTTCCTGCGTTTTGTAACCAATGTAAGAGAACACCAGGATGTCGTCACCGGAAACACCATCGAGGTAATACTGGCCATTGTGGTCGGTGATAGTCCCTTTCTGAGAGCCTTTGATCACCACATTTACACCAGGCAGCAGGTCTTTTCCGTCG
>CAMLNK010001043.1 GCA_946481035.1 uncultured Dyadobacter sp.
CCGTAACGGCAAGCTACGGAAAATACGCGCATTTTATTTTAGTGCTCATGATTCCACAGGGAAACTAAAACTAGCTAATATCCGTTAAACGGTCAAGGGAAAAATTCTCGATAATTTCCCAATCATTACACAGCTCATCCCTTACCCGGGTGACTTCCCTCATTTGTATAACCACTTAGTCCCAAAGTGCAGTGCGACCAAGGTGCCATTTTTTTCACCACTTCAGGAGCCTACCGAAGTTCTCCTGATTACGGATGACTCCGTTGGACAAAACAACTTAGGAGAGTTTGATGGCTCCAGTAGTTTGACGGCCGGCACCAAAGTAATACTTAGCGCTCAGGATGTGCTTGATTTTACTGACGCTAATAACACACTCTATGTTTCCGGTAATGATGGAGATGTCGTTCAAATTGGCTCTGGTTGGTCAAATGGAACTACAACCAGTGATGGATACAGTGTTTACACTCAAAACATTGGAGGAACTACAGTGACTTTAATGGTTGAACTAGGTTTAACTGTAGATCAAACAAATCCTGTTTAAAGCACACTCAAACATCACTATCCAAGGCGCCTTCGGGCGCCTTTTTTATTTCCATATCTAATCAATGGGTTAATTGGTCCGAATGGGCTATAGGCTGTCTGAACGGACGAAAACTATAGTCAATCCTCAGCTTGCCTATTTCAAGATTAGGAGCCGGAACCATGGCTGATACACAGCGTCTTTCTGTCACGTTCAAACCCGATGCAGTGGGAACCGTCAAGGCAACCCTCGGAACCGTCAAGGCAACCCTCGGAACCGTCAAAGCTATCGACCCGTCGGGCGTTGAGCGGGAGCTGGTTGCGGGAGACAAGGTTTATCCGAACGAGACCATCGTGACAGGGCCGGACGGCCTGGTGATCATCGATCTTCCCAATGGTACGCAGCTGGATTTGGCTACCTCCTCCAAGATCGTGCTCGATGACGAGGTGCTGGGCGTTGCCGCAGCCCCTGCCGCGCCTGCGCTGACAGTCGAGCAGATCCAGGAAATGATCGCCCGCGGCGAAGACCCTTCGGCTATAACCGAAGCAACGGCTGCAGGAGCCGGTGCCGGTGATGAAGGGGGCTCCTCATTCGTGATCGTTGATTTCAACAACGCGGAAGGAGCCGTTACCAGCGGGTTCGAAACGTTAGGCATTCCCACACCGGATTTCCCCCCGCTCGTGCCGGAGCTGCCTCCTGAAGAGGTTGTGGCGGCGCAGGGCGAGGTTCCCGGTGGGGGTAATCCGCTGGATATCCTGGTGCCGGGAGGTCCGGTCGTGGATGAGGGCAATCTGCCCGCCGGCTCGCATCCCGAACCGGCGGCGCTGACCCAGACCGGCAGCTTCACGATTACAGCGCCCGACGGCCTGGGTACTTTGGCAATCGAAGGGCAGGCTGTCATTTCCGGCGGGATATTTACGCCCGTCACGCTGACCAGCAGTCTTGGGCACACACTGGAAATTACCGCTTTTGATAGTTCAACTGGAACGGTCTCTTATCGCTATACGCTGACCGGTAACGAGTCTCATGACAGCCCAGCTGCGCTGACCGAAACCTTCGTCATTGTTGCTGCGGACAATAATGGAGATACAGCTTCCGGCTCCTTCTCGGTCGCCATCCTGGATGACGAACCCACCGCCAACGATAACGCCGTGACCGTACTCGAAGCGCAAGGGCTGGACCTCAATTTCGCTTTCGTGCTTGATTTCAGCAACAGCATCGACAATACCGAACTGAATGTCATGGTGGATGCCGTCAAGGCGGCGGCGCAGGAGATTTTCGCAAAAGCAGAGGGAGATGTCACACTCTCCTTTGTCGCTTTTTCGGGGACTTCGCTCACCTTCGGCCCCTTTACCGACTATGCCTCGTTTGCCTCCAACCTGAATGCCATCAACCCGATCGATGGGGGCAAGCGACCGTTTAATGGCGGGACGGATTTCACGGACGCGGTTCAGGCCACCATGGCGTTCTTTGAACCCGTTGAAGGGGCCAGCAATCAGGTGATTTTCCTGAGTGACGGTCATCCCAACCAGCAATTGGGTACCAATGGCAATGCGCTTGCGGATGCTACGGCCGCGGCATGGAACGATTTCCTCGCGCAGAATGGTGTTCAGGTCACTGCCATAGGCGTGGGCGACGATATCCGCATCAATCGCCTGCAGGAAGTCGATCTCGATGGGGAGAGTGCTCCCATCCTCGTGGATGGCTTCTCGGATTTGATCGACACGCTGATTCCGCTGGTACAGCCGGCCAGCGTTAACGGTAATTTGCTGACGGACGATGTGCAGGGCGCTGATGGGGCCCGGGTGCAGTCGATTACGTTGCAAACCGAAGCCGGCCTGACGACCTATACCTGGGACGGAGCAGGCACAATTCAATTGAGTGGTGCCCAGAACGGCACCCTGGCGGGCACTTCAATCACCGTAAACACGGCGGCAGGTGGCAGCTTCACTTTTTATTTCGCCGACGAGGATGTCAATGCGGCGGGGCAGTGGCTGTATGTGGCTCCCCGGAATGTTGTTGTGACCATGGATGAGGTGTT
>CAMLNK010001044.1 GCA_946481035.1 uncultured Dyadobacter sp.
GCGCTGCTCCAGCCAGTCCATGAAACACAAGAATATCCAATCCCTGGCCGACGAAACCTGCGGGATGGTTCGGGCGAATGCGATCGGCATCCCGCTCGTTTCACTGATCCAGGGGCTGGTAGCATTGCTGGGTTACTGGGTCGTGGGCATCGAAGACTTCGTATTGCTCGGGCTGATCACCGGCCTTTTTGCATTCTTTCCGGTAATCGGTACCGCCATGATCTGGTTGCCGCTGGTGATATTCCTGTTTTCAAAAGGAGAGAATGGAAAAGCGATCGGACTTTTGGCATACAGCGTGACCATCATCGGGAATATCGACTATGTTGCGCGCATTACCTTTCTGCAAAAAGTAGGAAATGTGCACCCGGTGATCACGATCCTCGGCCTGATCGCCGGGTTGAAACTTTTTGGCTTTTGGGGTTTTATCTTCGGTCCGCTGCTGATCAGCTACCTGCTGCTGCTGGTCAGGATTTATAAAAGCGAATTCGGTGGAGAAGGGAAGGCTACGGCGAGTCGACAGCCGACGGCCGACCGCTGACAGCCGTATTGCGACCATGGACGATCGACCATGGACCATGAATTTTGGCTGTCAGCTATTCGTTGGGTATGTGCGGTACCGTAGTCGGCGGTCGATGGTCGGCGGTCAGCTAGCCCCGACGACCCCAATACCGCACCAACGTCATATCTCCGCATCCTCCTTCGACTTGATCTCGTAGTTATGGTACCCGTCGGGGCCGTCCGACCATTTATACACGACTTTCTTGAACCGCAGGTCGTTTATGATCCCGTAAATGTTCTTCATGAAATCTTCCTGGACTTGCTCCGGCCTGAACATCTGGCCTTCGAAAGTAAGCACCTCCTGATGATCGCCGGCCACACCAATGGCGACGTGCTGCTCACTCAATGCCTCTTTCTTCGACGCTACATAAGCCGTGCGCAGTTCGGGGAAGTCGCGCTGCTGTACCTGTGCCATTTTCTTTTTAAGGACTTCGCGTTGCTGCACGATTTGCTTGTCGGAGTTATCCTTCGCCTCGTTGTATAATGCGGTATTCGACTTATGCCACGAGAGTCGCGTAGCAAGGTCGGTGCCGCTATCGCCGTTTTTCAATTTCAGGTCGATGTCACTGATCGTGTTTTGCAGGAAAAGCGACATATTCTCGTTGGCAGCCTTATTTACCGGCTTCGGTGCATAAAAATAGATGCTGATACCCACGGCAATCGCCGCCAGGACCAAATACACAATATATCGGCCGGCTGAGCTGCGGCCACGAATGGCCCGACCGCTCGCGGCGCCATGAGATTCTAGTTGTTGTTGATGATGAATTTCCATGTCTGTTGGTTTTTTTTCTTCACTCATTGCGAAAGCGGGGCTCAAAAAATATGCCAATAGCCTTTGGAACGGAATTTTTTCGCGAGGCGTGTATTTCAGTCAATGCACTCAAATCATGAAAATTCAGCAATTTTATAACAAGGCTTATGTGTGGATATTGGAAACCGGGCCTTCTGTTCTTGTAGGTATAGGAGTGTTGATAGCATGTTTCTGGCTCATTCGCCTGCTGTCGCGCTGGCTCAACGCACACATGTACAAGCGCGACATCGATCCGTCGTTAACACCCTTCCTCCTGAGCCTGGCGGTGACAACGCTGCGCGTGCTGCTGATCGTGTCGGTCATGTAGATCATCGGCATCCAAATGACCGTTTTTGCTGCACTAATCGGTGCAATCGGTGTTGCGGCGGGTCTGGCGTTGTCGGGTACCCTTCAAAACTTCACGAGCGGGGTGCTCATCCTGATCCTCAAACCTTTCCACGTGGGCGACAACATAGTGGCGCAGGGGCAGGAGGGCACCGTCGAAGCCATCAAGATATTTTATACAGTGGTTAAAACTTACGACAACCGCACCGTGGTGATACCTAACAGCAAGCTATCGAACGAGGTGATTATCAATATCAGCAGCTCGGGCAACAGGCGGCTGGATGTGGAGATGAAATTCAGCAACGGTATCGACTTCACGGAGGTCAGAAACATCGTCAACGATGTCCTCGATCATGCCCAAAGTGCCCTTAAAGTCCCCGCAAGACGGATTGGAATATCGTCTATCGAGCCTGATGGCTATAAGGTGATGGTCAATGTATGGCTGGATGCCCACGGTTTTGTGGATACGAAAATGGAAATCCAGGAAAAACTGATGGAGGCCCTGAAAGGCTCCGGCCTTAAACTGCCCGGAATGGCCTGAGATTTTTTTCAGCTTCGTGCAGCGATTTTAATTAACTGCGTGTCTTGTTGCATGTTCCGCCAATTCGGTGGAAATTCAGGAAGACTTTCAGCAAGGCCCTGCCGGCAGGGCGGATAAATTCAATTTGAGAATGGGAACAAAGCATGGAAAAGCCGGTCGCGAACGGCTGACCGGGATATGCTTGGTGAGCAGCTTCCTTTTTGCAGCGCTTTCATTGCTGTCGTGCGGTACCCACCCGAAGGTGGAGCCAATGGCTGGCCCCGGCCTTACAAAGGCCGAATTTCTGGGCAGGATGATCGTACAGGAAAGGTATTGGCGCATCGAGG
>CAMLNK010001045.1 GCA_946481035.1 uncultured Dyadobacter sp.
TGTTGAATTTGAATGATTGAATGAGTGAATTTTGAATGAGTGAATGAGTGAATGACTGAATGACTGAATGACTGAATGACTGAATGAGTGAATGACTGAATGACTGAATGAGTGAATGAGTGAATGAGTGAATGAGTGAATAATCAATGTTGGCTTAATGATAGGATCTGACCATACCTGACAATTCTTGACCTACTTCATTCGGTCATTCAATCATTCACTCATTCAAAATTCATTCGGTCATTCACTCATTCACTCATTCAAAATTCATTCGGTCATTCGGTCATTCAATCATTCAATCATTCAAAATTCATTCACTCATTCACTCATTCAAATCTTGATCCCGAACGAAATGCCCAGGCTGCGGCCGTCGGAGCTCCACACCCCCGCTCCGGGATACATGGTTGGCCGTTTGGTGAAGTATTGTTTGTCAGTGATATTGTTCACACCGAAACGCAGCTTGTAATGCTGCCCGAGGTAAAGTGTAGCATTCAGGTCGAGCAGCCCGTAACCCGGCACTTTGCCGATGGTACCATTTGCCGACGGCTCCACGGTATTCAGCGGGTTGGCGAAGTTGGAACTCACATAGCTGTATTGGGCGGTTACCGAGAGTTTTTTGTATTGAAATTGAACACCATTTCTGGAAATCCAGGTCGGAACGCCTTCCACGCGATTCCCGGCTACACTTTTATTCTCGCCGTTCGATACCGCCGTTCCGCGCACATATTTGGCGTCGAAATAAGAGGTGGACGTAAAAAACGACAGTTCGGTCTGTGGCTCGCCGCCGTTGTACCGCTTGAATGCCGTGTATTCCAGATATGCCTCCACACCGCGGGTTTTGCTGTCGCCGGTGGTGGTGCGGTACAGGTATGCGGTACCGTTTTCATCCTTCACCGACACCGTGCCCATCCGGTGGTTGACCATCACCTGGAACAGCCCGACGTCGTATTTCAGAACATCCCCAACATTGCCGCTCACACCCGCTTCCAGGTTATAGCCGGTCGCATCTTTCAGGTTTTTATCCACTCTTTCCAACACCGAGCCCGGAATAATATCCTTGAAAACGACCGGGCGGTAGGCCTGCGAGAAGCCCGCATAGGCCCGGTTATGTTCACCGATCTTGTATTGCGAGCTGATCCCGAACAGCGGGAAGCTGTGTTTGATAGTGTTCGGCAGGTTCTGCGGATCGTAGTAGGTGATCTTGCCGCTCATGTCGGTACCGCCTTTCTCCACGCGTACGCCGGGCGAGATGCTCAGGCGCGGGGTGATGAAAATGAGGTTTTCGACAAACAATGCGATATTATCGGTGGTCAGGTACATGTCGCGGCCGAACTGCGGGTCGGTTAATGTCAGGTCGAAATCGCTGCCGGTCGTGCCTTTGCCCAACTGGCGGCGGCGGAGCTTGTTGTGCATGTACTGAACTCCCCCTGAAACCACATTGCGGAACCCAAGCATATCATACTCGTGTACAAGGCGCAGCTCGGAAGTAAAGCTTTTGAAATTATCAATATCGACCTGGCGTGCGCGGTAGGCATTGGTCACACGGCTGATCGTATCGGGTACGTTGGCGAATGCATCGAACATCACGCTGTTCCGGGCACCGTAAACGCCGGACGTAGTGAGTTTCAACTGCGTATTCGGATTAATTTTCCAGTCCATCACGATCGACGGCACGTAAATGTCGGGATTGAAGTAGTTGCGTGAGCGCGTCGACTGACGCGGGTCTTCTTTAAACATCGCGTCGGTAAGCGGCCCCGGGATTTGATATACATATTCTGAACGGCCCAGCTCGGCTTTCACGCGGAATGACCTGCTGAATTCGTATACAAGGCTCACATACTGCGACTGCGCGTCGGATTTCGCATTCCTTCGGTACCCGTTGGAATGGCGCTTCTGGTAATAGGCCGAGTAAGTCAGCTTCCCCACCTTGCCGCCAATCGAATTGTAGGAGCTGAAAAGCCCGAAAGAGCCCGCCGAATTAACGGTTTCGAATGTAAATGCTTTGGTCGTATCCGGGGTTTTGGTGACGTAGTTGATCATCCCGCCGAACTGCGCGCCGTATTGCAATGAGGACGTTCCCCTCACCAGTTCCACGCGCTGGATGGATTCCATAGCGGGGCTGTAATGGCTCGCGGGGTAGCCGTACATGTCGGAGTTGGTGATAATGCCGTTTTGCCGGATGTTGTACTCCCACGAACGGTGCGGATCGAGGCCGCGGGTGGAAATGTTGACCTGGTTGCCGCTTCCGTCCATATCGTACACGAATACGCCCGGAATTTTGGCAAAGATCTGCCGCCCGGTTTTCTCGGCGATATTGCCGTTCACCCCGTCGATCTGGATCACTTCGCTCTTTTTACCGGCGGTAATGTAAGTATTGTGGACGTCAGGGAGGCGCTCGGTGTGGATGATGTTCTTCCGCTCGCCTACCGTGACTTCTTGGAGATCAAGTACCTTGTCGTAATCCTTCTTTTTGTCGGTTTGCGCCTGGGCTGTTTGAAGGAGGGTGCAAAGGATGAATGTGGTTGTGTAGAGTTGTTTCATTAGCGTTTGT
>CAMLNK010001046.1 GCA_946481035.1 uncultured Dyadobacter sp.
AGCATTATTGGAGAAATATCAGGAAGGCCGTTGCACCGAGCAGGAAAAACAGCTTGTGGAGCATTGGTTTGCACTGCTGGAAAACGAGCATGCCGGTGAGGTTTCGGAAAGTGACCTGGATGGCGCCGAGGAGCGGATGTGGGCCGGAATGCAGGAAAAAGCTTACCTGCCCGACCTGCACGAGCGCGGCAGTAACAGTCCCTTTCGATCCATTTACCTCCGGTGGGCCGCTATGGCCGCCTCCCTCCTGCTGATCGGCTGGTTTTTCGCGGGGAAGATGCTCGACCGGAATGTGCCGCTCACGGCTTATACGTGGGAAGAAAAACGCAACGATGGCAACAACGTCATGCCGGTGGTGTTGGAAGACAGCAGCGTGGTGGAGCTCCGTCCCGGTAGTTCACTCCGCTACCCGAGCCGTTTTGAGGTAGGGAAAAGAGAGGTCGTACTGAAAGGCGATGGCTTTTTCAGCATCCGTAAAAACCTAAAAAAGCCATTTTATGTGCATTCAGGGGGTGTTATCACACGGGTGTTGGGAACGAGTTTCCATGTAAGCACGGCCGCTAACGGCGGGCAGACGAAGGTGGAAGTGGTAACGGGCCTCGTTTCGGTGTACAGCGAGCGCGGCGGCGAAGAGGCCGTCGATATGCTGGTAAGTCCCAACCATACGGCCACATTCGACCGGAATTCGGGCAAATTTTCGGCAGGACTGGCCGAGCGGCCGCGGTTGCTGAACGCAAATATCTCATTCCAATTCTATAATGCGTCGCTTGCGCAGGTTGCGCAGCACATGCGCGACGCGTGGGGCGTGAGCGTGGAGGCCGAAAACAGCCAGATTATGAACTGCCCGCTGACCGCCGACCTGACCGGGCAGCCGCTTTTTACCCAGCTGGACATCATTTGTGCCGCATTGGGCGCGAAATATAAAGTCCGCGGCTCCGCCATCCGCATCACAGGCCCCGGTTGCAAAACACGCGGAACGCACGCTTTTCGAACACGTAAACCCATCCATTCCGACATGCAAACATAGCCGCAAACGAAAACGCTGGCCATGCAGCGAACATGGGCCAGCGCCAGCAAATCCTGCGAGGCCGACAGCGAATCGCGCCTTTTCGGGAGCTTCATTTTATCAAATCTCCATTCAATAAAACATTTAAAGGTATGAAAAAAACAGAACCTTTACTTTTCAGGGCCTGCCGCCGCATGAAAGCGGGTGGGAAATTAATGCTGCAACTAGCACTGCTGGTGACGCTTACTTTTCAGACGGTCCTCGCCGCCAATCAGCAGGAAGTAATGTCGCGACTGGTTACATTGAAATTCCAGAACCAGCGCTTCGAGAAGGTGCTCAATAGCATTGAAAAACAGACCAAAGCGCGCATTGTGTACAGCTCCGGGCGGGTAAACGTGGCCAGGAATGTGAGTGTGGAGGTAAACAAAAAACGGCTGGATACGGTACTGGATGAGCTTCTTGCTCCCCTGAACCTGACTTACCGTGTCGTGGGCGGGCAAATCGTGCTTGAAAACGCAGCCCGCGAGGAGTCGGCAGCGCCGGTACAGCCGCAAGCCACCGACCGGACCGTTTCCGGCGTGCTTACAGACGAAAAGAACGCGGTACTCCCCGGCGTGAGCGTGATCCTGAAAGGTACCAACCGCGGTACCAGCACCGACGGCCAGGGCAAGTTCAGCCTGCTCGTTCCCGATGATGCGGGCGCGGTTCTGACCTTCTCATTCGTGGGTTACCAGAGCCAGGACGTGGTTTTGGGCGCGCAAACGATCTTCAATATTTCGCTGAAACCCGATGTGAGTGCATTGGAGGAAGTGGTCGTGATCGGCTATGGTGCCGTTCGCAAGCGTGACCTTACCGGCTCGGTTGTGCAACTCAAAAGCGAGCAGCTGAAACAGGTACCTTCCAACAACGTCCTCGACGCCGTGCAGGGCAAGATCGCGGGTGCGGACATTACGCGCAGCAGCGGACAGGCGGGTGCGGGTGTGAATATTACCATTCGTGGTAACCGATCGATAGGCGGTAATAACTCCCCGCTCATTATCGTGGACGGTGTGCAGTATGGTGACCTGGCCGATATCAACTCGAATGACATCGAGTCGATGGAAGTGTTGAAAGATGCTTCCTCGATCGCGATCTACGGTTCGCGCGGTGCTAACGGGGTGATTCTGATCACCACTAAAAAAGGGAAAAGCGGCCGTCCGGACATTTCATTCAACTCATACGCAGGCGTTTCGCAGGTAACGATGTACCCGCGCGCGATGAATATCACCGAGTTCCGCGATTTTAAACGCGAAGCCTGGCGTGCGGCCGGCGTATGGAACTCCCCGGCCGACGATCCGGCGATTTTTACCAACGTGGCCGAATACGACGCATTGCAAAAAGGTACCTGGACCGATTATCAGAAAGAACTCATTCATCCCGGCTTCCAGCAAAACTACCAGCTCGGCTTCCGCGGCGGTTCGGAGAAGTTGAAATCCTATGTTTCTGTCGACTATTTCAATGAAAAAGGAATCCTGAAACTGGATGAATTGAAGCGTTACACGGCC
>CAMLNK010001047.1 GCA_946481035.1 uncultured Dyadobacter sp.
GCATTAAAAACATCGTTCATTCTCACGATCGCAATCTTCATTCTCGTCCTGTATTCGACGTTCATGACGCGATCAGGAGTACTAGGTAATGCTTCCGTGCACTCGTTCACCGACCTTGGTCTTTCCGGTCAGTTGCTGATCTATTTGTTCACCTTCATGATCGTGTCGATCGGCTTGCTGGTTTACCGCTGGAAATCGCTGCCGAGCGATGAAGAAGAAGTTTCTACCTATTCGCAGGAATTCTGGATTTTCATCGGTGCTACGGTTCTTTGCCTTTCCGGCTTCCAGATCATCGCTACCACTTCCATTCCGGTTTATAATAAAATCGCCGAAGCATTCGGTACCGTGCTGAATATGGCACTGCCTGCCGACCAGGTAGCGCATTACAACAAGTTCCAGCTCTGGTTCTTTGCATTAATCATCGTCCTTACCGGCGTGGGCCAGTATTTCTGGTGGAAAAAAACCGGCAAAGGCAAGTTGCAGGCATTGTACAACCCACTGCTGGCTGCATTGCTGATCAGCGCGGCGGTGATTACGTACAAGCAGGTGCGCGACATTCAGTACATCGCATTGCTTACGACTTCCATCTTCGCGATTGTTGCGAATGGGAATATCCTGCTCAACATTATCCGCGGCAACTATAACCTGTCGGGCGGCGCGATCACGCACATCGGCGTGGCCCTGATGCTGATCGGGATTCTGTTCTCCTCGGCTTATACCAAGGTCGTCTCGATCAACAACTCCGGTTTGATGATCTCCCGCAGCGAGGAATTTACGGCTAACGACAATAAGGAGAATAAGGAAAACATTACCCTATGGCTCAACAAGCCGGAGAAAATGGGCGACTACATGCTCACCTGGCGCGACGTACGCGTGGAGCCGCGTCATATTCCGGGTTACATTCCGAAGAGCTGGGTTGATATTGTAGAAGGCGATTTCCATGCCGTTGCATTGCGCGACATCGAGGTGAACGGCCAGAAGTACAACAAAAAGGGCGATACCCTCGAAATTTTCCCCGAAAACTTCTATTACGAGATCGAATACCGCGAGCCTTCGGGCAAGATATTCACGCTCTTCCCGCGCGTACAGATCAACCCGCGTATGGGTGGTATCGTGTCTTCGCCGGATATTCAGCGCAAGGTCGATAAGGATTTGTACACTTACGTTTCGATGGTGACCAATCCTACTGCCGAGCCCGTTTGGAGCCAGAGCGAGAACTTTACGATCAACCTCCGCGATACATTCTTCGTGAACGACTACGTGGCCATTCTCGACAATGTGGTGCGTACCGAAGAAGTGGAAGGTATCAAGCTCGGTCCGGGCGATGCGGCTGTGAAGGCGATCATCCGCGTGCTCGACAAGGATAAGGAGTTTGTAGTAACACCGTCGTTTGTGATCCGCGACCGCATGGTAGCACGCAAGCCGGAAGTAAGCGACGAGCTGGGCATGCGCATTCAATTCAACGAAATCAACCCGCAGACCGGCCAGTTTACATTTGGTGTGAACACTACCCAGCGCGACTTCATCGTCATGAAAGCGACTGAAAAGCCGCTGATCAACATTCTGTGGCTAGGTACGTTCGTGCTGGTAATCGGTTTTGTGATGGCTACTATCCGCCGTTTCAGGGATTTTGTCAAAATGCGCAATAAAGAAAGCGCCGCGACGGAGCCGAAGGCCAAAGTGAAGCCGAAAGTGCAAGCTGCGTAAGCGGTTCATTTGAAATACATCGTCAAGCGGTCCGGCCCTCAAATGCCGGACCGCTTTTCTTTTGGATACCAGAAACTAAGTAAAGCGGCCTCTCACGAAAGGATTTGTTTGAGTTGCGTATAGGGCTGAGTATTTTGCGGAACTCAATCGACCTCATTACACATGGACAAGCCGCAACAAACCTCCCGGCGTGAATTTTTGCGCCAATCCGCCCTGTTCGCAGGAGCTTCACTTATTTCCACCCACGCTTTCGGAAGCATTCATATTGGTAAACAAACGCGCGTGATCGTGATCGGCGGCGGGTTTGCCGGGCTGGCCGCTGCTTATGCGCTAAAACAGAAGAATGTGGACGTAACGGTGCTCGAATCGCGCAACCGCATAGGCGGAAGGGTGTTTTCCCATACCATTGATCCAAAAGAAAACCTGATTGTGGAGCTAGGCGCCGAATGGGTAGGCAACTCCCACGAGCGCGTGCGTGCGTTGTGCGGCGAGTTTGGCATCCCTTTGCTGAATAATCAGTTCGACACCCATTTGATTTACCAGAACCAATACACCAAAGCCAACGCCTGGGACTATTCCGAAAACTGGAAGCCCAAATTCCAGGCATTGCTCGATGGCTACAAGAAGCTCGACGAAGCCGGGAAAGAGCAGCTCGACGGCATCAGCTGGTGGCGCTACCGGTCAACAACGGCTGCGAGGGCAAGGACCTGATCATCCGCGAACTCCTCGATAGTACCGATTTCGGAGAGAGCATCCGGCACGTGTCCGCGATGGTCGCCTTGTCGGAATATGCGGAGAGTAGTGAAAAGAACGAAATGGACCTTAAAATGCAGGGCGGCAAT
>CAMLNK010001048.1 GCA_946481035.1 uncultured Dyadobacter sp.
CATCTACTACCATGTCGACCTGGTGCTGGAACTTCTCAAAAATCAGTTCGGGGTCGGTCGAATACTCGATGATCTCGTCGTCGTCGCGGATGGAAGTCGTCACGATCGGGTTCCCTAACTCTTTTACGATCAAACGGGGAATAAGGTTGTCTGGCACCCTGATTCCGACCGTTTTTTTATTCGTATTTAGCAATTTGGGGACATTGCTAGTTGCTTCCAGAATGAACGTATACGGCCCGGGAAGCACCCTTTTCATGGTTTTGAATGCGGTATTGCCCACTTTCGCGAAGTCGGAAATGTGGCTCAGGTCGTAGCAGATAAATGAGAAGTCGTTTTTCTGGGGTTTGATGCCTTTGATACGTGCTATTTTCTCGACTGCGCGGGTATTGTAAATATCGCAGCCAAGACCGTACACCGTATCAGTCGGGTAAATCACCAAACCTCCGTCGCGAAGGCAGTCTACTACCTGACGAATCCTCCGTTCGTCAGGGTTCTGGGGATAAATTTTAACAAACTCAGCAGGCATAAGGGAAATTTTACTTTTTGACCTAACAAAATCAAAATGCAAATCCTTCCTGCGGAGCCATTTTTTTTAAGTTTTCGATGTAGAACCGGTAGGCGAAATTCACCGGCAAATGCAGCCTGCACATCAGTACGATCAGCTCCGTCCGCAATCCGGGATTCTCAATATAGTTCAATAACCGCCGAAACCGGACCGCCAGCTCGAATTCCTGCGCATACAGACATTTACGGATAAATGTACGTATCCGCTCCGCCAAAAGATCGAACTCTTTCTGATCGCGGTTGAGATCATAGGCTTTATTACAAACGGCATAGTAGGACTGCAACATTCCGCTTCCCTTTTTGTAAACGCCGGTAGAGAGTGAAGTTTTCAGAACCCGCTTTTTGGTGAGGATTTCATCGAGGTAGAAGTATTTGAAACGCACCGACGATCGTACCCAGAAATCGAAGTCTTCGAATGCGAGTGTTTCATCGTAGCCGCCCAGCTGCTGCAATGCGGCTGTCCGCATCATCATGGTAGGCGTGCAGATGAAATAGCGTTCGAGGATATTTTTGTAAACATCTCCGGACGGTACGGGGCTGCTTGCCTTTCCTTTGCCATCGACCTCATAGTGGTTATGCAGCTGCTGACCGGCCTTCCCGATATAGCGCGCATTGGTAAATACGACGGCGTAACTGTCCGAAAGTGCTTCGAATGCATCCACCTGTTTTTCGATGCGGTCGGCGATCATCACGTCGTCGCCCGAAAGGTCGATCACGTATTTACCTTGTGCAATAGCAAGTCCCTGGTTGAATGCCCTGCAAAGTCCGATGTTATGGCGATTGCGGATCACCTGGAAGGCGGGCGCCTTCCCTTTGAAACTGTCGATGACACCCAGCGTATTGTCTTTGCTCGCATTGTCGATCACGATGAGCTGGATGTATGGATAAGTCTGGTAAAAGACGGAAGCCAACGCTTCCTCGATGTACCTCTCCTGATTATATGCCGTCAGGATAACTGTAACGAGTGGTTTTTCTAAGTTTGTCATGTCGTGCGCTCCAAGCGGTCCCTTCATTTACGGTGTGTATTCGGAGGGGATAAGGGCACCGCATCACAAAATTACCAACAACAAACCGGAGATGCCGATAATGTTATTATCCGGCAAATCACCGTTTTACGGTGCGGCGGGAAGTCACGCGTCGACGCGCCCGGCTTATGCTCGCATTGATTTCAAAACCCAGAATAATTACAAATGCCAACAGGTAAATCCAGATCATGAGCGCGATCATGGTTCCGATAGACCCGTAGAGCTTATTATAGGAACTGAAACGGGAAAGGTAAAACGAAAACCCGTAGGTAGCGGCAAGGATAAGAATGGAGGCAATCACCGAGCCCGCATTCACGAACGAGAACTGCCGCCCGTGCGAGGGCGCGAACCGGTAGATGATCGAGATCGTCAGCATCAGCGAGCCAAAGCTGATCAGGTACCGCAGAATATTGAGCAATGCAATAAGCCAGTTGTCGCGGATAATGTGCCAATCCCCCACAATATTCATCACAGCATCTCCGACGATCAACAGAACTATCGAGAGGAAAAGCACGGCGATCAGTAGCAATGTGAGCAGCATGGCAATGCCCCGGATGGCCAGGAAACCGCGCGTTTCGGTGTCATCATACACCATATCGAATGCCCGCATGAGCGACATCATGCCGTTCGTGGAAGCGATCATAGCGAAAATAAAACCGAGCGAAAGCACCCCCGAACGCGGCCTGCTCACAATATCCAGGATCGTCTGATCGGCCGCCTCGAAAGTCCCCTGCGGCATATTATCGCGCAGTAATTGGAGGATCAGTTGATCAAGGTTTTCGATCGGAATGTAGGGAATGAGGGTAAAAAGGAAGATAATACCCGGAAATGCGGCCAGTGTGAGGCTGTACGCCACAGCCGAAGCCCGCTGGTCGATCTCGTGCTTTTCGTTGCTGTTGACGAGGTTCAGGATAATGTCGTACAACGACACCGTTCCCCGGAACAGCATCGTTTGCT
>CAMLNK010001049.1 GCA_946481035.1 uncultured Dyadobacter sp.
TTACCGGCGCTATGGCAATGTTGCCGATCTGGGAGCATTGTACGAGCCTTATATGGACATGGTTTTTAGTGTATGTTTCAAATACCTGCAAGATGAACAGGAGAGCAAGGATGCTGTAATGCAGGTATTTGAAAAGCTGATCACCGATTTGAAACAGCATGAAGTCGTCAATTTCAGGAGCTGGCTGCACAGCGTGGCGCGGAATTATTGCCTGATGAAGCTAAGAGCATCACGGATTATCGTTGGGTATGACCCGGAGGGCGAGCAGGAAGGCGAGCTGCAAATCGAAGTTGATACCGATGACGACGCATTCGCGTTGGACGCGCAGCTCGGGGCGTTGGACGAATGCCTTCAAAAACTGGCAAACGAGCAGCGGATCAGCATTGAGCTGTTTTACCTGCAAAACAAATGCTACCGAGACATTGCCGGGGAAACCGGTTTTGAAATGGGTAAAGTGAAAAGTTACATACAGAATGGAAAGCGGAAACTGAAAATCTGCATTGAAAACAATGGCAGCCACTAACGATCTCATACCGGATTTCGAAGATTTCGAGCGCTATCGCAGCGGCGAAATGCCGCCAGCCGAGCAGCGTGTGCTGGAAGGAAGGATGCTGGCCGAGCCGCTGGTAGCCGAAGCCTACGAAGGTTTTCTTGCGTGGCGGCAGCTAAATACCGGTGCGGGCAGCGTGCACGCCGATCTGCAAGAGCGCCTGCACACACGTGTGACGTATGCACGCAGGAGCGCTTTACCGCTGTGGGCCTACGCTTCGGCGGCATCCGTATTGCTGGTCATGCTCAGTTATTGGGCTGTATTTGTGCGTGACCGGAAGGTTGATTTGCAAGAGCATTCTGTCGCCGTAACGCGGGAAAAAGAAGCATCATCCCTGCTGGAACAGGCTCCTGCTCCCATTCGCGAAGATCAGCCTCACGAACCGGCCGCTCCGGGTGCGGCTGCACAGAAGGCTTCAACTCCGGCCGCATCGGCCGCTGCCAGCCAGCCTAAACAATCTCCGAAGACTTTGACAAAACCTGAAACGATTTCGGCACCATCCACCCTGGCTGACGTGCTGGCAGGGGAGGAACCTATTGACATTACGCTACATGACTCCATCGCGGCTGGAACGGAAATCGCCCAGGCTCCTCCATCGCCGGCCAAAATATTGGCTGCACCCGGCGCTGCGCAGGCTGTCGGGAAATCGATGGCGGGCAGGGTTAGAATGGAGACTTCCTCATTGTATACTGTTGCGCAGAAGGGAAAGGAAATTGATACCCTGGCGCTTACCGATGGGATTGCGGCACAACCTGCTGGCGGTTGGCCGGCCTACCGGGCCTATCTTGAGAGAAACACGGGCTCTGCATCCATCGCCGGACAAGTGGTGGTGACATTTATAGTCGGTTCTTCGGGTGAGCTGTCCGAATTCATAGCCAAGGGGCCGCAGGAACTTCAAAAAATGGCGATCCGCATCATCAGTACCGGCCCCGCATGGACGCCTGCGCATACAAAAGCAGGTGCTCTCACATCTCCGGTTGAAATACAATTGCAATTCCGGCAGTCGCCATAATTCTTTCAAATCAGATGATTATCAGCTAACTTGTAGAAGTAATTTTAAAAAAATATCCAAAATTGAACGTTTATTTTTTGCGGTCTACGCCGCAGTATTTAATTTTACTACAAGCTCTTAGTTACCCATCTCTTGATTTTAACCAGCCTGAACTTGCATTTTTCTATCGTTGGACTGTGTTTTTTTACCCGGTTCGGAGCGATGCGCGTTGAAAGCTGCAATTTTCCGGCAAAAATTTTGTTGCGGGAAGTATTATTACTAACTCTATGAAATAATTACTTGCCTTTTTTACAGTACAACACCCATATTTGCCTATTTACCCAACCCTATGGACAATAGAAGAAATCTGTTGATTATAGACGACGAACCCAGCATTACCAAGATACTGGAACATTTTCTTAAGAAGGACTTCGATGTCGTAATCAAAAGCGACGGCTCCGAAGGGATGTTGTGGCTTGAAGAAGGTAACCAGGCCGATCTGATCATTGCCGACCTTCACATGCCCAATCTGAGCGGCAAAGAGTTTTTGAAAGTAGCGAAAGCCAGTAACCTGTATTCGGAGATACCCATTATCATACTTTCTGGTTCCGATGAGAGCAGCGAGCGCATCCAATGCCTCAACCTTGGTGCCGACGATTTTATGGTCAAGCCGTTCAACCCCATGGAGGTGCACGCCAAGATCAACGCCGTATTGCGGCGCAGTAAACGCTTCTCATAAACGACGACGATATTATGGAACTGGCCGGTACAACGACCGAAATGGGAACGACAGGCAAGACCTACGTTGCCCAGTTCAGGGTTATTTATGTCCATCATAATTTTCAGGAATACCTCCGGTTTACCGAGCGCTTTGCCGAGTATCTTCAGGTAGAATATTTCGACACGCCCGCAGGTGCCCTGGAAGCATTAAGAGAGAATTATCCTGCGGATGTGATTATCGCACACGACGGAAGCGGAGGGGCCGAGATGCTCGATACGATCC
>CAMLNK010001050.1 GCA_946481035.1 uncultured Dyadobacter sp.
CACGAGATAATGCTCCACGGAGCGGACTACCGGACCAATACCCGACGTGAAGTCCGAAAGATTTCGCGTCAAAAGGAAATCCGCTTCGCTCGCCAGTGCCAATTCGTATTGCACTGCATCTTCGAAGTTCGTTATGGAGAGATTGGATAATGCTCGACTGGTAATGTCAGGTGGGATGTCCTGAATGTGAATTAACCGTGTAAGGTTTCGGAGAATGGCCCTTGCAGCAGGCTCATTTGTTAATTTCCTCAGTTGATAATGTGTGTGTATCAGATTAATGATCGAGGTAAAGGCCAATACCTCTTTCCTTTCAATTTTTCTTACAAGTTCCATTACTGGCGTTTCGAACCCTGTTCTTCGCAATAAGTAATCAAGAAGAACATTGGTGTCAAGCCAGACTTTATGCATGTTTCCGTTTAATATGATTTTCGAAGTCCTTACGTTCATCGAAATCATCTATGGGCTTAATCCCCGCCTCGTCCTGCAACCGTTTGATTTCACTGGCGGCCGAAGAATGGATAGATGACTTCTCTGCTTCTTGATACGTCACTTTTGATGTTTGGTCACTTTCCTTCACTAATTTTTCCAAATATTTTTCGATCAGGTACTCGACAGTCTGCCCTTGCGCTTTTGCCCATGCTTCCACTGCCGTCAGTTTCTGGTCGTCGATGTGAATGGTCAGGTTCATAGTCCTCGGGTTTTTTCCTAAAAATAGGCAATGTCTGTGCCAAGATCAATTGCGCACAGATTCTATAACCGTCCGAACATAATTCCCTGACGTCTCGAAAACCCAAACCCCGCATTTCTCCCTTTCTCCATAGGCCTTGGAATGCCACCCGCTTTCAATAGTCACTTGGATTTCGTCGCCACGCCCGTCGGACGCGGAGATTTTGAAATCATTGATAAATCCCTCATCAGGATGCCATAGCTGCCGGAGTCGCATGCCGTTCGGGACGTTTTGAACGTAATCTTCGATCACCCAGTGCAGCTGACCGGCTTTTTTTACAACACGGCGTTTATGAACAATGCCATTGCCCACATGCCGAAAACCCTCAAATTCAGCTTCGATCCAACGCTCATTATCGGTGGAACCTGACTTGCCCTTTGCATTTTTAACCCAATGCGTCCAGATGAAGCGATGCTGCTTTTGCATTTGATCAAAATCATCAATCATGATGGTATTATGCCCTCGGGTGCCTGAGAAGTAGCGGACTGATTCTTCGTCGGCATTGTAGAGCCAGGTCCCGGCATCACGCAGGATATTGCGGCCGTTTATCCAAATGTCTAGGTGATTATGATCTGCCTGAAAAGGGCGATGGCGGTAGTTTCCGCAGCGTAGGAAAGTGATGGTGCCTCTATCCCTGATAACAAAGTATCCATCTTCCCGAAAATCAAAAGTGCTATCTTCCACCCCTTCCAAATAGCTTTCCACGTCCGATAATTCCTCGGTTACCAGCCATTCTTTCTCTTCACTTAGAATGGTATCCGAATTTTTCCAACTATATAAAACCGATTTTAATGCGAGTAATTGAGGTCTGAAATCCCAAAAAACAGCCTCGGAAAGCGGGAAGAACAACGCCCCGTCGTCGTGCCCATAGTGAGGAAGATTACCATTGGTTTCATCCATACAGACTCGTAAGAACCTCAATGAAGCATCAGCCCGCTCGTAAACCGTTTCAGAAAACCACTCATCATTTAGTTCCGCCAGTTGTATTCCCCACGTCAGCAGCTGCACAACGACCCGGTGATAATTCATGGAATATTGCAGGTAAGTCCCGTCCGGAGCGATCTGTGAAATGATTTCTGTTTCGAACAAATTCCTGCCTTTATCCTTCCATTTCTGACTTTCAGGAAAGAACGGAAACATCAAACCCGTCGTAAAAAGCCCCAGCGCTTCCGTTAAAATATGGTTGTTCCGAACCGCCACCTCTGAAAACCGGATATTGGCAGCTACATGCCGCATCTGATCATAAATGCTGCACATTATCTTGTCCAGTAACAACTGGTTCAAGGTCGGCGACGACCGATAATAATGCAATGCAAAAGTCCAGTTCAAAACGCGCAACGCAATTTCCTGACTGCATTTCCAGTTAGGGCCGCAGTTAACCGGATTATGCTCGATCCAATCGGTAATCAACCTAAAAACCGTTTCGGATTGATCTTCTTTGAAATGATAGTCATAGCGGACGAGGTCATACAAAAACGTGAACCTCGATTTCTCCCAGACATATTTGATATCGCCTGCCGCTGCCGAAAAATCATTCAGCTGTGACCAATGCACATTCCTAGGATAACAATGGCCTGTTAGTGGATTGGTATGCCAGTCGGACATTTCAAACCATTGCGTGCAGAAGTAGCGAAACCTGCCGGACTTGATTTGCCCAACCCGCCATTTCAAATCGGTGAGGCCGGCGTACTTTTTCACATTCAGCCTTTCAGGGTCGAAAAGAAATGCAGGTTTATCATCGCGCCATTTCTGCATACTTACAGATGAATGCCGAGTGGGTCTTTTGGGAAAGCGCAACCGCAGCACGCCGGTTTTC
>CAMLNK010001051.1 GCA_946481035.1 uncultured Dyadobacter sp.
TCGTCGGTCCCCTCTGATCCCACCAGAGGATATCTTGCGTCATAAACGGCGCGGTATTGCGCAATTTCCGCCGGATCGGTGATGTTGCCGCTCCAACCGTCGTTATACCAGGTGCGGTAGCCGTTACCACCCCCGTAGGTGTTCTGGAAATTCGGTTTAATCCACGGGCGCTCGAAACTGATGTTGGAGTTGATATCCACACCGAGCCCTTTTGTACCCTGGCCGTTTTTAGTGGTAATCAAAATAACGCCATTGGCTGCGCGTGAGCCGTACAATGCGGCCGCATTAGGACCTTTGAGTACGGACATTTCCTTGATATTGTCGGGGTTGATCTCCGAAATACCGCCGCCCCAGGTTTTGTTGGCGGTTTGTTCCATCGGCACGCCGTCGATAACGATCAATGGCTGGTTGTTACCCGAAACGGATGAGGACCCGCGAATCTGGATCGTAGAGCCGCTGCCCGGTCCGCCGTTCGACTGAACGCGAACCCCCGCAATTTTACCGGAAAGTGCATTCGCCACGTTCGTCGACCGCGATTCGGTCAATGCGCTTCCCTTCACTTCCTGTACTGTATATCCCAACGCCTTTTTCTCACGCTCGATACCGAATGCGGTTACCACCACCTCGGCCAGCTGTCGCGTGTCGGCGTCCAGTTTGATGTCAAATTTGGTTTGGTTTCCGATCGGCAATTCTTTGATCAGGAAACCCACATAGGAGATGACGAGCACGCCATCACCCGGAACGGAAAAGCTGAAATTACCGTCAGCATCGGCGTTTGTACCCACATTGGTGCCTTTGTAAATGATTGACGCGCCTGCAAGTCCGAGACCATCTTCGGCCGCTGTTACCTTTCCGGTAAGCTGGCGCACTTGCGCGAGCGCTACCGGGGAACACAGACAAACCCATATAAATAAGAGTAGAACTTTACGCATGGGGAATCAGGGGTTAAAATTGTTAGGTGTAGTAGTAGGAGGATAAAAAAGTTATGGCTGTGTGGCGTCCACACTTCCGTGCGCCGCACACACTTTCGCGTGGACAGAACAACACAGCCATAAGCTTGCAACACTGCTTTTCCGGAAAGCAATACCCTCTTTAATCGAGGACAAACAGGTTGAACAGTTTCAGAAAGGCCATAGAAAAGCCTGACGTCGACAAGTTGTGTTTGTCCACGGTGTTAAGAAACCTGTATTAAAAAAATTATATTGTGTTGGAGCGTAACTTACCCGGCAACGATGTTGCGGCTCGTCCGGATTTCAGCAAGCCCCCTCTCAACACGTTCAGATATACTCATGTGCGGCTCGAATATATCTTCGGTTTAGAAGTTCTGTCATTCGTTTAATGACTTTTCAAATATACTGACAATGTGAAATAATGCAAGAGATTAGATTTAAAAATTGAAGTTTTTTGCAATAAAAATTGGTCATTTAAAATGAATACAGACTATTATTGTAATAATTTGATAAATAGTTTTACTAAACTGATTTTCGGCGCTTCCTACTGGTTTTATAGATTAATGCTTCAAATTTTAGGCTGTAATTGTCTAAAATATAGGTATTTACTGAGATTGGGTTCTTGTAAAATTGTAACATCAGGTTACCAGCCTGTTTTTCGTGCGCGAGCGCGTGCAAACGTGTGAAATAACAAAAAAGAGCGCCCCGGGTTACAGGGCGCTCTTTTGGTATATATTGAAATAGTTACATTTCTAAATTATGGCTGGTCGATAAACCGCTTCAAAATCGGGCGGTACGAATCCACGCGGCGGTCGCGGAGGAATGGCCATGTGGTGCGGTAGAAATCGAGCTTTTCGAGATCCAGCTCTTCCACGTGCGTCACCTCGCCCTCGTGCGGCGCCAGGTACAGCAGCCGTCCCTGCGGGTTGGCGATGAACGATCCGCCCCAGAACTGCTGGTCGGCTTCGCGGCCTACGCGGTTCACGGATACCACGTACACCCCATTCGCCACGGCATGCCCGCGCTGCACGGTTTGCCACGCGCCGTATTGCTCTTCATTGATAATAGGATCCTGCTCATTCACATCCCAGCCGATAGCAGTAGGGTAGAAAAGGATTTCCGCGCCCATGAGGCTGGTAATGCGTGCCGCTTCGGGGTACCACTGGTCCCAGCAGATGAGCACGCCGATTTTGGCAAATTTGGTATTGAATATCCGGTAGCCGTCGGTATCCTGCTCGCTTACCGGAGCGTCGCCAGGTGTGAAATAGAATTTTTCGTAGTAACCCGGATCGTCGGGGATATGCATTTTGCGGTATTTGCCCAGGTAAGCACCGTCGGCGTCGAGTACGGCGGTGGTATTATGGTACAGGCCATGCGCGCGTTTCTCGAACAGCGAGGCGATGATCACCACGCCCAGTTCCTTCGCCAATGCACCCAATGACTCGGTCGACGGGCCGGGAATGGCTTCGGCCAGGCTGAAATTGCCATGGTCTTCGACGTCGCAGAAATAGAGCGATTTGAAGAGCTCTTGCAAGCAGATAATATTCGCGCCTTTTTGCGCGGCTTCGCGGATTTTTTCGGTAGCCTTCTTAA
>CAMLNK010001052.1 GCA_946481035.1 uncultured Dyadobacter sp.
GAATTTGTATGAAAGTTCCTGGTCCTTTTGGTCCTGGAAAGTATTGGAGTTAACTGCATCGAATTTCAAATCCAGCGAGGTCGCCAGATCGATAATCGGCTGTGCCTGCCCGGGAATATCCCAGGGAATGTGCAGCGAAATAGAGCCGCTCGAACGGTTCAATGCATGCAGCAAGCCTACGTCCTCGATTTTTTCTTCCAGCGAACGCGGCTCTCCTACGCCCGAGAAACGCCCGAAACGCGTACCGCCGGTACCCAATGCCCAGCTCGGAATTGCCACCTGGAATGCTTCCAGCGATTTTACAATGTCTTTCGCATGGATACCCTGCTCGCCCAACTGCTCTTGAAGGAAGATGTACTGGTTGTTATGCCGCGAAAACAGGCTGTCGTTATGCTGATCGATCTGATATTGTTCAATTTTCATCGGGATAGAATTAAAAAGACTTGGCAAGTCGCAAAACCCGCCAAGTCTGATTTAACATATTTTGATCATTAGCGAAGGAATGCCGCAGGAACACCGCCGTCGACGTTGATCACGTTTCCGGTGCTCTTGTTGAGCAAGCCGCTCACGAAAATGTACACGCCGTTGGCAATGTCGTCCGTATGGATTTCCGCATTCAGCACGGTTCTTTTCGCATAGTAAGCAGGCAGCTCTTCTACTTTGATGCCGTATGCTTTCGCACGTCCGGCAGCCCAGCCGCTTTCCCAGATTTTGCTTCCCGCGATTACCGCGTCAGGGTTCACTACGTTGACGCGGATTTTGTCAGGACCGAGTTCCGCAGCCAAAAGGCGGGACATATGTTGCTGAGCAGCCTTCGCCGTTCCGTAAGCCACGTTATTCGGGCCGGAAACGATACCATTCTTGCTTGCGATGTTGATAATATCACCGCCCAGGCCTTGCTGACGCATAATGGCAACCGACTCCTGCGACACGAGGAACTGGCCTTTCACCAACACATCCTGCAAAATGTCCCAGTCTTTGATAGTCGTGTCCGCCAGTGGTTTCGAGATCGATAAACCTGCGCAGTTTACCACGATATCCAAGCCACCGTATTTCAATTTAGTAGCATGCAACGCCGCTTTGATCGCCTCGTCGTCGAGCACGTTCGCTACGGTTGTGTCGGAGAAGTCCTTGCCGAATTTCGCATCGAATTCTGCTTTGGTTTCTGCCAATGCTTTTTCGTCGATATCCGAAATCACCACGCAGGCGCCTTCCTGCAATAGTTTCTGAGCGATTGCCTTACCGATACCGCCCGAGCCGCCGGTTACGAATGCTACTTTGCGGGATACCGATTTTTCTTTCGGCATACGCTGCAATTTCGCCTCTTCCAGCAACCAGTACTCGATGTCGAATGCTTCCTGCTCAGGCAGTGAAACGTAAGAAGAGATCGCCTCGGCGCCTTTCATTACATTAATTGCATTGATATAAAACTCAGCCGCAACGCGTGCAGTCTGCTTGTCTTTCGCGAATGAGAACATACCCACACCCGGCAACAGGATAATCACGGGGTTCGGGTCACGCACTGCGGGGCTGTTGGAATGCTTGCAACGCTCGTAATATGCGATGTAATCTGCACGGTATGCTTCGAATTGCGGACGGATGTGTTCCAGGATTTCGGCATCGGCCGCTTCCAGTTTTTCAAATGGCAGGTCGAGTACCAACGGGCGGATCTTCGTACGCAGGAAGTGGTCGGGGCAGCTGGTACCGAGCGGCGCCAGTTTGTCCAGGTCATTACTTGCGATAAATTCCAATACACGCTCATCATCGGTAAAGTGACCGATCATCGCCTGCTGCTCGGACGCCAATCCACGCAAATAAGGCGCCAATTTGCCAGCTATTGAAGCACGACGCTCTTTCGGCTCGCTTTCCAGGCGTGCTCCGCCAAATACCGGACGGCTCTTGCCATAGTTTTCAGCCAGGTATTCCGACGCTCTTTCGATCGTATCGAGCGTATTGATGTAAGATTCGTAAGCAGTATCACCCCAGGTAAACAAGCCGTGACCGCCCAAAACGATACCACGAATGCCCGGGTTGTCGTTCAATGCCTGTTCCAGTTGCAGACCGAGGTCGAAACCGGGACGCTGCCAGGGTACCCACGCCAGCTCGCCGTTGAACAGTTCTTTGGTAATAGCCTCGCCTTCTTTCGAAGCGGCAATGGCGATCAATGCATCAGGGTGCAGGTGATCGATATGTTTGAAAGGCAGCAAACCGTGCAGCGGCGTGTCGATAGACGGTGCCTTCGATTTCAGATCGTAAATGCAATGGTTGAACAGTTCTACCATTTCATCTTCGAATTCCAGCCCGCGGTAGATGTTTTTCAGGCTGTGCAGGCGGTCGACGTACAGACCGGCCAACCCGCTTCTTGTTAAAGTACCAATATCGCCACCCGATCCCTTGATCCACATTACCTCGACAGGATTGCCCGTCAGCGGATCTTTTTCGATGGTTTTACAGCTCGTGTTTCCACCAGCATAGTTGGTCAGGCGAAGATCGGCACCCAACAGATTTGAACGGTACAGAAGAAGTGCAACCTGATCATCAC
>CAMLNK010001053.1 GCA_946481035.1 uncultured Dyadobacter sp.
AAGCTGTACATATCGGACATTTTCCTTGGAAATATTAAAACCACCCGCTATTTCGACGCCATTTACACCGGCCGTATACCCACCCGCGACATTGAGCGAAACCTTGTTGACCACCTGCCCGCTCATGCGCCCGTGCGTACCCAACCCGGGCGTGAGCGAGGCCTGGTAAGGCAATGCTACAAAAAACCGGCCGATATTGCGGCTCTGCGCACGCAGGCGTTGTGAGAGGAACAGCCTACCCAGCCAGGTAGATTCGCCTTCGGAATAACGGACGATCAGCGGGTCGAGGTCCACGGCCCTGGGCTGAATGCGCATAGTCCGCGCCGCCTCATCGGTGCTGTTGATAACCATTGTCGTATCCCCATACCCTACCTTACTGACGGTCAGATAAATGGGAAAGGCTCGTTCCTTTATGCGCAACCTGAAACCGCCGTCGTCTTCCGAAAGCGTCGACACAAGCAGTTGCCGCGAATAGACACTCGCATAATCGACCGGCTTGCCGGTTTCGTCGTCGAGAATAAGGCCGCTGATATGAAATGATTTTTCCCTGGCAGCGGGCAGGATGATGAGGTAATCCCCCTTTTCTTTGTATTGAAATTTGTTCTGAAAAAGCTGGTCGAGCACCTGCCGTACCGGTTGCCGGGTCATAGTGATTGTAACCAGGCTATCACCCGCGATGAGGTTGCTATTGTAGGAAAAATAGAACTTCCCCTGCTCGCTCACGGATTTCAAAACAGCAGAAACCGGCTGTCCCTTTACGGAGATATCAACCGGTTTATTTAAAATCTGCTGCGCAAAACTCCCGAAAGGGATCACTACGAATATCACAGCCAGCCTTAAAACACTACGGAATATAGAATTCTGATTCATCCCGAAAGATAAGGCTATTTCAAAATGATCTGCTCGCCACGATGTTCAACTTTAAGTGAAAGGGTCTCACTGACGACGTCGAGGATACTTTCAAGTGAATTCTGGTCAAAAGTCGTGTTGATAGGCTGATTCCTTAACCGCTCATTACCGATCACAATATCCGCTTCATAGGCTTCATTCAGGATTTCAACCAGCCGCCAGAGCGGCGTGCCGTCGCAAAACAGCTTGCGGGTACGGTAGTAATTGTGAAACTCGTCGGCCGTAATGCTTTTGCGCATTTCGGAGCTTGCCTTCATAATTATTGCTTCCTGACGGGGCGTAATGCGCACCCGCTGCGTATCCCGCGAAACCTCTACGATGCCCGTTTCCACGATCACCTCCGTCTTTTCCGCATTGTCTTTTACATTAAACGAAGTACCTACCACTTTCACAGTCACGTCATTGACCGAGATCAGGAACGGCTTGGATTTATCAGGTTTTACGTCAAAAAACGCTTCTCCTGTAAGTTTCACGTCCCGCGTTTTTCCTGCAAAATCCTGCCGATAGCTAATGCTCGATTTCCTGTTGAGCGTTACGACGGAGCCATCCGGCAGCGTATCCGTGAGCGTCTGCATTCCGGAACTGATTGTCAGCATTTCATTGGACGAACTGCGCGTGGCAAAGATATAGCTCAGCCAGCCTACACCGGCCGTCATGAGCACCATCGCCACCATCCGCAAAATCCGGAATACCGGTTTGGGATACATTGGTAAGACCTCCGTTTCGCGCTCTTTTACCGTCGTACGTGCTTTGAACCGCTCCCAGGCCGCATTTTCATCCACGGTACTTGTGCGTGCAATGCGTTTGCTTTCATTCCAGATCAGTTCGAAATGCTCGAAATACCGTTGGTTATCGTCGTCGTCGAGCAGCCATTGCTTAATCTCTATCTGCTCGGCAACGCTGGCCTCATCGAGCATCGACTTCACCAGCAATTCATCTATGTTCGGGTTGTGTTCTGTTTTCATGACTGATCAGCTGAGGAAAAAAAGTAAAAAGGATGCCGGAAGAAAGTCGGCCAGTTTAACGCGCAACAGCCGCAATGCCTTACCCATCTGGTTTTCAACCGTTTTGACCGGCATTTGCAGACGATCCGCGATCTCCTGGTATTTCAATTCTTCGAAACGGCTCATTTGGAAAATCGTCCGGCATTTCTCTGGCAGCTCCCGCAATGCAATATCCAGGCGCGATTCGAGCTCCGAGAGTTCGAGGGCTTGTGAGGCGCTGGCACTCTGCTGCTCCTGTTGCAGCGTGTAATCGCGGTGCGCCTCCCGCACTTTCAGGTGTTTGAGGTAATTCAGGCTTTCGTGGTACACCGACCGGTATAAATATCCGCTGACCGATTCACGGATATCAATATGGTCTGTTTTTTCCCACAACCTGCAAAACACATTCTGGACCATCTCTTCGGCCATGATATCGTCCTTCAAAATAGTGCAGGCATAGGCGTGCAATCCTTTGAAATGTTTCTTGAAAACTTTCTCAAATTCCGATTCCCTGTCCCTGCTCAAAACCGTTACGTGGTCATCCGCTAAGGCTGCATTCATTGCACCGACTGGTTTATGTAAAAAAATAAGCGCCCGACTCGGGTTGTACGATATATTGACAACCGGTCGGGCGCTTACCCTAAATTT
>CAMLNK010001054.1 GCA_946481035.1 uncultured Dyadobacter sp.
GCCGATCTCTATGATGGTACCGAGAATGTAAGCACGCTCTTGCCCCCGCCCAAAGAGTAATTTTCCTATATTTGCCCTTTAAACAATAAGGGGCTTTTTGCTCCGTTTAAGATCAAAATTGTTTTTGAATAGAATCGACCTCTGTTTCATTCGCTTAACCATTCACTTTTTATTTCTGATATGATGCTTCTGCAAGCACTTACTGACTCTACTGCGGCTGCACCCGTCGCTGAGCAGGGCCTTTCTGTAATCGATCTGCTCGCCAAAGGGGGGTGGGTAATGTTGCCACTCGGATTGTTGTTCCTCGCTACATTGTTCCTCATCATCGAACGTTTCCTCGGTATCGGCGCCAATGGTAAGATCGAACCGCAATTCGTGGATAATGTGAAGGATTTTATTCAGCAAGGAAACCTGAAATCGGCGGAGTCGCTTTGCAGAAACCAGCGTAATGCAGCCGGCCGAATTCTGGAAAGAGCAATCGGTCGCATCGGGTATCCTATTAAAGACATTGAAACAACGATTGAAAACGCCAGCCAGATCGAAATCCAGCGGATGGAAGGTAACCTGCCTTATCTCGGGGTGATCGCGGGTATCGCGCCGATGCTCGGGTTTGTGGGTACTATTTCCGGTATTATCCGTATTTTCTACGATATCTCGATCTCCAACGACTTTAATATCAGCACCATCGCGGGAGGTATGTATGAAAAAATGATCACTTCCGGTTCCGGTCTGATCATCGGTCTGATCGCCTACGCGGGTTACCACTTGCTGAACATGAAAATCGACCGTTTCGCATTGCGCCTGCAAATGGCAGCTTCCGATTTCCTGGACGTGCTTTCAAAGCCTGTTGCTGCAAAATAGATATTGATAACCAGGCAGGTTTCGAAGTTGCCCGGTTTAAAACCTCATTATAAATATGAAAATACGTCGGAAGAGCCGGTTTGCCCCGGAGGTGTTCACGCACTCGCTCAACGATATCATGTTCTTCCTGCTGCTGTTCTTTTTGATCATCTCCACGATGTCCAATCCGAACGTGATCAAACTGATGCTGCCGAAAGCATCGGCGACGCAGCAGATGTACAAAAAACAGATTACACTCTCCGTGGATGAGCATAAGGCCTATTTTATTGATAAAGAGCCTGTTCCTTTTGATAATCTGGAAACGCAGTTGCAAAGTATCTTTGCCGGTGTGGAAGAACGTACCGTAGTACTAAGGGTTGATAAAAACCTCGCCGTGCAGGACCTGGTAGATGTGCTCGAAATCGGGGCCAAAAACGATATTAAAATGGTGATGGCTACGGCTAAATAGCTTTTTTGGGAAGAAGGAGGAGGGAGAAAGGAGAATGGGAAGGGCTTGGAGATTTGGTCTTCAAGCCCTTTTCTATTGCTACTGATTTGCGGCGCTTTGGTAGATTTGCTCCACAATGGATTGCAGGATAGCGCCTTGCTCGCCGTCGCAGATGTTGGCAGGCTTGCCGTCGCAGAGATCCAGGAATGCCGTTGTATTTTGCAGTTGAAAATCAACCTCGTCCAAATACGGGAACCGGATATCGGCCAGTTCGCCTGCGATTTCGGTGTGTACCGACAGTGGGAATAACTTAGCCCCACCCTTTGAACCGAAAACTTCCAGGTTGATCGTCTCCTCCTGCTCCATATTCAATGCAAATGACGTTGACAGTGCAATGCTGACATTCCCGGGGAATGAAAGATACGCGAAGCAGGCGTCCTCGACTTCGAAAGTAGCGGGATCCCAGGCGCCTTTTAAGCCCTTTCCACCTGTTTTACCAATGAAATCGTACGTGTTGGCCACAATGCGGGTCGGCTGTTCGTAGCCGGTCAGGCCTAATGCCAAATCGAGGATATGAACACCGAGGTCGATCAGTGCGCCGCCGCCTTGAATGGTCTTGTTCGTGAAATTACCCCAGCCGGGAATGCCGCGACGACGCAGGTAATTCGCTTTGATATGGTAAATGTCGCCCAGGTTACCGAGCGCATGATAGTTTTTCAGCGTCGTGTATTCCGGCGCATGGCGGCGTTGGAAGTTATAAGCCAGCGTTAATCCTTTCTTTTTGGCCAGATCGGCCATTTCGCGCGCCTCATGCGCATGCATAGCCGGCGGCTTTTCACAAAAAACATGGCACCCGCTTTCCAGCGCCTGCATGGTGAAGGGGTAATGCAGGTTATTGGCTGTGCAATTGATGACAATGTCCGGCTTACCCTCGCTCCGGTACATATCATCTGGGCTGTCGTACGCAAACGGCACGTCGTGCTTGTCAGCCAGCGCCTGAGCTTTGTGGATGTCGCGGCTGCATATCGATATGGCTTTGACGCGATCGGATAGTTTGGCTAATGCCGGAAGGTGGTTCTGGTCGGCAATGTGCCCGCCGCCGATGATAGCGGCTTTCAGGATTGACATGAATCGGAAGAATAGGTTAATTATTCTTCCAAATATCAGGATTTAAGCGCAGAAAACGGTTGAACTGGCGATTTCAATCAGGCTTGTGGTACTTCTTGGGCGCTTTCTCGATTGTAAAATCGG
>CAMLNK010001055.1 GCA_946481035.1 uncultured Dyadobacter sp.
TGTTTGATTTTGAACTGCACTTCGGAATGCGCCGGGTCTACGATCCATTTTGTAACTGCCATAGGTGTATTATTTAAATTTCACGAAATACTGTTCGCTCTAAAATTAACATTCCTGATGTACAAACGTCGATTGAAACGATTTAATTCTGGCCGATGCACGTGTTCATAATAAAATAAATGGCACGTAATTTTTAAGTAACTAAGCATCATTACATTTAGCACAAATACAAACTCGACTCATAAATGAAAATGAAGGGCAGAAGCATATTCACGTACGACGTGTATGCCCCCACCACCGTAACCACCATGTTACGCCCCCGCCGCCAGGAAGGCCAATCGATCATTCAGGAAGGTTTTAACATAGAGCCGCCGGTGCCGTTTTCGGAGTATACCGACCTTTACGGTAACCCCTGCCAGCGCACAGTCCTGCCCGTTGGAAGGGTAACGATCACAACCGAAGTGCAGGCACAGGTAAACCCCACGAAGCCGATTCCGGACCCGTCGCCTGCGTATATGCTTGTAGGGGATTTGCCCGATGAAGTGATGCATTACATCCTGCCCAGCCGGTATTGCCAGTCGGATTTGCACGAAATCAACATATTAGCCCTGGAAATAGCGGGTAACCTCACACCCGGGTATGATCAGGTAGAAGCGATCCGGACCTGGATACACAATAATGTACGCTACCAATACGGTGTTTCTAACGCCGCCACCACCGCGTTCGACACCGCGCGCAGCCGCGTAGGCGTGTGCCGCGACTTCACGCACCTCGCTATTGCATTATGCCGTAACCTCTGCATCCCGACGCGCATGACGGTGGGCTACCTCGATAAATTGAAGGATATGGATCTGCACGCCTGGTTTGAGGTATTCATCGGCGGCGAATGGTACACGTTCGATGCCGTGCAGGAAAAAACCGAAGGCTACCGCATCGAAATCGCCCATGGCCGCGACGCCGCAGATGTGGCGATGGTTACCCAATACGGCAATGCAACACTGCAATCGCTGCATGTCGAGGTGGAACTGCTCGAAGCAGAACAGTAAACAAAAAGCCGGTACCGGAATATCCAGTATCGGCTTCGCTCTATTTGGTCCTTAGTTGTTAATATGGTCAAGTGTTGTCAGGTGTAGTCATGTGCGGTCAGATATAGTCAGGTGTTGTCAGATATGGTCAGGTATTGTATCTGTCCACGCCTGACCTTCATGACCACACTTGACAATACATGACAACTCCTGACCATACCTGACAACACTTGACAATACATGACAACTCCTGACCACACCTGACTACTTCTGACCACACTTGACCATTAAATAACGCCCAACTCGCGACCCACTTTCGTAAATGCCGCCACAGCCTTTTCGAGGTCCGCCTGCTCGTGGCCGGCTGAAATCTGCACGCGGATACGTGCCTTGCCTTGCGGAACCACAGGGTAGAAAAAGCCAATCACGTAAATGCCTTCATTGAGCAGTTTGGCAGCAAATTCCTGCGCCAGCTTTGCTTCGTAAAGCATAATGGGGACGATCGGGTGCTCGCCGGGCAGAATATCGAAACCGGCTTCGGTCATCGCTTTTCGAAAATATTGCGTATTCCTTTCCAGCTTGTCGCGCAATGCAGTGGATGAGGTGAGTAAGTCGAGTACCTTAATGGAAGCCCCTACAATGGAAGGCGCTAATGTATTGGAAAACAAATAAGGCCGTGAACGCTGGCGGAGGATCTCTACAATCTCTTTTTTAGCTGCCGTGAAACCTCCCGACGCGCCGCCTAATGCCTTGCCGTAAGTACCTGTAATGATGTCGATACGGCCCATTACATTGCGATACTCGTGCGTACCGCGGCCGGTTTTGCCCATGAAACCGGTAGCATGGCATTCGTCGATCATCACCATCGCCTGGTATTGCTCGGCCAGATCACAGATTTGGTCGAGGCGGGCAATGGTGCCGTCCATGGAGAACACACCATCCGTTACGACCAGAATGCGGCGGCTACCCTGCGCGTCCTGGAGCTGCTTTTCGAGATCAGCCATGTCGTTATGCTTGTAGCGAAAACGCTTGGCTTTGCATAATCTCACACCGTCTATGATCGAAGCGTGGTTCAGCTCGTCGGAGATAATGGCATCCTGCTCGTTCAGCAAAGGTTCGAAAATACCTCCGTTGGCATCGAATGCCGCGGCGTAGAGAATGCAATCCTCCGTTCCGAGAAATTCGGCCGTTTTGCGTTCGAGTTCCTTGTGAATATCCTGCGTGCCGCAAATAAACCGCACCGACGACATTCCGAAACCATGCGAATGAATAGCGTCGATACCGGCCTGGATCACATCGGGATGTGACGATAGGCCGAGGTAATTATTAGCACAAAAATTGAGCACATCCGCACCGTCGGTGGTTGCAATGTGCGCAGACTGCGGCGTGGTGATCACGCGCTCTTTTTTATATAACCCCGCCGACCGGATCGCTTCCAGCTCGTCTTGGAGTTCTTGTTGAATGGTACCGTACATTGTGGTGAATTTTGAATGATTGAATGACCGAATGA
>CAMLNK010001056.1 GCA_946481035.1 uncultured Dyadobacter sp.
ATGGCGTCCATCGGCTCTACGAGCTCGTGCATATCGTGCAGCAGCTCAATATCCTCGCCGCATTTCTTGCGCACCATTTCGAACATTTTGGGCACGCGTTTCAGGTAGGTACGCTGGTCGCTGAAATCGTCGGAAGCACGACCAAAACCGGCGGTTTTGAAATCGGGTTTGATCTCGTCCATGGCCCCTACCCCGCCGTAACCACCCTGCTGAATGCGGATGTGGCGGAAACCTTCGGACATATATTGCTGCACCTTGTCGGCGATGGCCTCGGGCGTAGGGCCGCTCGCATGCGTGTAGGTATCCACCGCAATGCGCGCCTTGCCGCCCAGCAATTGGTACACAGGCATTTTGGCACGCTTGCCTTTGATATCCCAAAGCGCCTGATCGAGGCCCGACAATGCATTGTTCAGCACCGGGCCATTGCGCCAGTAGGAGCTCACATAAGCCGACTGCCACATATCCTCGATATTATCGACGTCCTTTCCGACGCAGAACTCATTCAGGTAAATATTCACCGCGGGGATCACCACCATCGCGCGCTGCGTAAATGTGGCACAGCCGAGGCCATACAATCCCGGCTCGGATGTCTCTACCTTCACAATCACCAGATTGGCACCGCCGGGAGCGGTAGTAATGGCTTTCACGTTGGTAATGGTTACCGGCGCCATTCCTTTGGCATATTGCGGCGTTTCGTAGCGCTCTGCACGGGCTTTGGGACTATCAAAAAGTGACAGTAAGCCGGCTGCGGAGCCAGTCGCCAGTAGCTTCATCGCGTTCCGGCGGCTGTTTTCCGTGGCGTTTTCTCTCTTGTTCATTATGTACAGGTTTAGTGTTATTTCAATGCAAAGGCGATGTAATTCCCGCCGATCTTCTGTCCGCGACCTCCTCCGGCTGCAATCACGATGTACTGTTTACTATCAATCTGATAGCTGATCGGCGTAGCGAAGCCGCCGGCCGGCAATTGGTATTCCCAAACGGTTTTACCCGTTTTTTTGTCGAATGCGCGGATCTTTTCGTCTTTGGTACCGGCTATGAATACCAATCCGCCAGCGGTCGCGAGCGGGCCTCCGTAACTATCGGTACCGGTGATCGGAATGCCTTTTTTAGTCAGCTCGGGATATTCGCCGAGCGGCACGCGCCAGAGGTACTCGCCGGTGTTCAGATCGATCGCATTCAATGTGCCCCAGGGCGGTTTTACACCCGGATAGCCGTTTTGGTCGGTGAAGCGCTGCCAGGTTTTGCTCACGTAGGCGGGCATATACGGGAAGCCGTCCTTGCTGGCAGGCTTACTAGTCGCATTAGCCGTTTTCGCAGGCGTCTGGCCTTCTTTTTCACGGTTTAAGAGAAAGTCAATCAACGCATCGTGCTCCTTGTCCGACAAATGCCCGAACGACGGCATACGGCCGCTGCCCGTTTTAAGAATACCTTTGATCTGCACCGGACTCAGTTTCTTCCCAATATCTACCAATGCCGGCAACTCCGGCCCGCTGCCTTTCCGGTCCTGGCCGTGGCAGGCTGCGCAATTGGCCAGGTACAGCGAGTTACCTAACGTTCTCGGCGCTTCGGACTTCTTCTGCGCCGCATCGACCATAATCAGCTCCCAGGGCTCCTCATTCACATTCTGATAAAAAACACCGTCAGGATCGACCGCATTACCACCCCACTCGGCCCCTCCGCTGTACCCGAACAGTAATGTGCCCGAAGTGCTTGGCGGAGCGAATTTGTGGTCTGTTCTGATTTTGGAGTAACGCTCCTTCACATAGGCGTGCGCCTCGGGGGAAATGTCTGTAATATCCGCTTCGGTAAATACCTGGCGCGAGAGCGGCGCTGGTTTTAGCGGGAATTTCTGCGTAGGATAAGGATGCTCGCCCGGAAGGCCGTTGACTGGCACTTTTCTTTCCTCAACCGGAAAAACAGATGTTCCGTTATCGCGGTCAAGTACATAAACGAGGCCGTCTTTGGTGCTTTGAACTACCACATCTACGCGCTTGCCATTATGGGTAATGGTTGTCAGGTTTGGCGGACTGGGGTGGTCGCGGTCCCATAGGTCGTGATGGATTGTCTGGTAATGCCATTTCCGCTTGCCGGTTTCGGCATCGAGGGCCATAATGCAGTTGGCGAAAAGGTTGCTACCCTTGCGGGCGCCGCCGTAAAAATCGGATGCCGGCGATCCTGTGCCAAAATACACTACACCCCGTTTTTCATCGAGGCTCATGCCGCTCCAATTGTTGGTAGCACCAATCTTCTTGTAAGCGTCCTTCGGCCAGGTATCGTAGCCATATTCACCGGGTTGCGGGATGGTATGAAAAACCCATTTCAAGCTCCCGGTTACCACGTCAAATGCACGGACGTGCCCCGGCGCGGCATCCCCGGACTCCGAGACCGCCGAACCGAGTATCAATGTATTTTTGAAAATAATCCCCGGACTCGTCGCATTCACCGAAAGTTTGCTCACGTCATGGTCCAGGCCAGTCTGCAAACCGGCGTGAATATCCGTGCGGCCCTCTTTTCCAAAACTCCTGATAATCTCA
>CAMLNK010001057.1 GCA_946481035.1 uncultured Dyadobacter sp.
GGTTATAGGGATTTGATTGGTATTACATTAAACATAGATTTATTTCTTGATAAGCTTCTGGAACTCGTTCAGTTTCAGCAATGCTTCGATAGGCGATAGGGTGTTTACATCCACGAGCAGCAGCTTTTCTTTCAACTCGTCGAGCTTCGGGTCGGCGGGTTCGAAAATGCTGAGCTGGAAGTTGTTTTTCGGAATATCTTTCACGCGTTTCTTGTGCTCGTGCGCTACGTGGTCTTTTTCCAGATGCTGCATGATCTCGCTCGCACGCAACACGATCGGCTGAGGCATACCGGCGATCTGCGCCACGTGGATACCGAAACTGTGCGCGCTGCCGCCTGGTTTCAATTTTCGCAGGAAAACCACCTTGTTATCCACTTCCTTTACGGCCACATTGAAGTTTTTGATGCGCGGGAAGTCCTCGGCAAGCTGGTTCAATTCGTGGTAATGCGTTGCAAAGAGCGTTTTCGGCCTGCAATCGGACTGGCTGTGAAGGTATTCCGTAATGGCCCAGGCAATGGAAACGCCGTCGTAAGTGCTCGTTCCCCGGCCGATTTCGTCCATTAACACCAGACTTTTGCTGCTCAGGTTGTTCAGAATGCTGGCCGTTTCGGTCATTTCTACCATGAACGTACTTTCCCCTTTGCTGAGGTTATCGCTCGCTCCTACTCTGGTAAAAACCTTGTCCACCAGCCCTATCGTCGCTGATTTGGCGGGCACAAAACTGCCCATTTGCGCCATGAGTACAATCAATGCAGTTTGCCTCAACAATGCCGACTTACCCGCCATGTTCGGACCGGTGATGATGATGATCTGCTGACTGGCATCGTCGAGGTAAACGTCGTTCGGCACGTAGCTCTCGCCCACGGGCAATTGCTGCTCGATTACGGGGTGGCGCCCTTCTTTGATATCCAGCTCATTACCCTCACTAATCGCCGGTTTCACATATTTGTTCTTCCGCGCAGCCAATGCAAAAGAGCTCAGCACGTCGAGCGCCGAGATCACCAGCGCATTTTGCTGGATGGCAGCTACATATTCGGAGGCCGTTTGAACAATTTCGCTGAAAATCCTGAACTCGATCGCCGAAATACGGTCCTCAGCATTCAGAATTTTCTCTTCGTATTCTTTGAGTTCGGGGGTAATGTACCGTTCCGCATTTACGAGTGTCTGTTTCCGGATCCAGTCGGACGGAACCTTGCTCTGGTGCGCATGCGTAACTTCGAGGTAGTAGCCAAAAACTTTGTTATAAGCGATTTTCAGCGAACCAATGCCCGTCCGTTCGATCTCGCGATTTTGGAGTTTGATCAGGTAATCCTTGCCTTCGTAGGAAATCGCGTGCAGCTCGTCCAGTTCGCTATCCACGCCGCTTTGGATCATCCGGCCCTGGTTGGAAAGTACCGGCGCATCGTCGCGGAGCTCCCGTTCGATTTTCTCAACCAATGCATCGCAGACATCCAGCTGCGCGGCGAATTTATCCAGAATGCCGCCTGTCAGTAATTCCTTTACGGGGGCAATTTGCTTCAATGATTTTTTAAGCTGAACCAATTCCCGCGGATTGATACGCCGCACCGCCACTTTGGAAATCAGTCGTTCCAGGTCACCTATTTGTTTGAAATACCCTACCAGCGACTCATGAAGCTCTTCCTGCGCCAGGAAATGCTCCACGGCGCTAAGGCGTTCTTCGATCGGCGCCTTGTCTTTCAACGGCAGCACCATCCATTTCCTCAATTGCCTCGCTCCCATTGGCGTAACCGTATGATCGAGAATATCGATCAGCGGCACACCGCCTTCCTGCGCCGGGTAAACGAGTTCCAGGTTGCGGACGGTGAAACGGTCGAGCCATACATATTTCTCTTCTTCCAGCCTCGTAATGCGGCTGATATGCGCTACCTCTTTGTGCTCGGTTTCGCGCAGGTAATGCAGGATCACACCCGCGGCGATAATGCCCAGCGGAAGCGATTCTACACCGTAACCCTTTAAAGTAGTAGTTTGGAAATGCCCCGTAAGCTGCTCGTAGCCATAATCGTAGCCGAAGCACCAGTCTTCCAGGTGAAAAGTATGGTATTTCCCTCCGAAGAGTTCGTTGAATTCCTGCTTGTGTTTCTTGCAATACAGCACCTCGGCCGGACCGAAACCTTGCAGCATTTTGTCGATATAGGCCGCATTACCCTGCGAAGCCATGAATTCACCCGTCGAAATATCCAAGAACGCCAGGCCGTAAAGACCATCGGAACCGACGTGAATCGCAGCAAGGTAATTGTTCTTACGGATATCGAGCACATTGTCGTTGAACGACACGCCGGGCGTCACCAGTTCGGTCACGCCACGTTTCACAATGCCCTTTGCCGCTGCGGGATCTTCGAGCTGGTCGCAGATCGCTACGCGCTCGCCCGCACGGACGAGTTTCGGCAGGTAATTATCCAGTGAATGGTGCGGAAAACCGGCCAGTTCCTCGTGCGCGCCGCCGTTGTTCCGGCGCGTGAGCACGATGCCCAGAATCTTGGAAGCTCTTACTGCATCCTCTCCGAAAG
>CAMLNK010001058.1 GCA_946481035.1 uncultured Dyadobacter sp.
AGGTGTACGCCCCGTTTGGAATACACTCCTGCCCCATACGATGCACTACTATTTCTACGAAACTATGATTGGTAAACGCATAACTGTAATTGGCCAGCAGTGCAGGAACGAATTCATCATAAGCGGCTTTGACGGGCGCGGAGCGATACTGAATCTGATAACTCCTGTCATTACCTTTTCCATAAATGTAATCTTTTCGATCCTGTTCCCGAGCTTCCATCAATGTCTCCGCCATTTTTACCTGGCTTGAGGCAGCCTGCGGGCCTGGGCCTTTACTTGCCAGAGTGCCATTTAAGGCACTCGACAAATCGGGCACCGTCAGATAGGTAGTCGTAGACTTGGCAGCCGCCTGCTGTGCCGGCTTTACCGGCATCTGGCCTGTTTTGGGTTTCAACGTTGCCTTTTTTACTTGCGCCTGAATAGAGGATGCTGTCAGGCATATCCCAAGCATTATTGCGATGTGAGTTTTAAATTTGTCCATATCAGTGGCTCGTTTCGGAAGGGAACAATGTATAAATCGTTGCATTATCATAGGGCTGTTCCGTTGGCATGAAGTAGGTGCTGAAACGAACCACCGATCTTTTGAAAGCATCCAGTGTACCGTCCAACAGGTTCGCATTGACCTGATACTTACTATCTTTGAAATATTGATCCGGAGCTTCACTCAATAACGCCGCAACGGGCCTGGCCACGGCCTTGAACCAAGCGCTGTTTTCCGTGGCTTTTAGCAACACCAACGGCGGGCGGAACTGACCGTAGCCGAGCTCTTCATAGCTAAGATCATAGCGGTCAAAGCCTTCATCAACGGTCATCGATCCGGTGACCACATCGCCCGTTTTTATCCCGGAGCCCACCCCGGCGCCTGACGCGGTTGTGAATTTTGCTGCTCCGATCTTGTCTTTCAGCGTATTGTATTTACTGGTTTTAAAATAATACCTGTACAGTTCGACTTTCAGGTTTTTCCGAAGTTTTTCCCTCTTATCGGCCAAATCCTTCATGGTCGAAAGCCCGTTACTTCCTTGTTGGGTGAGTTTAAACAGGCTAGCGGCGCTCTGAGGATCCACGCTGGCTGTCAAGCCATGGTCACTGGCAACCTGTGCCATCTTACCCGCATCGGAGTAAGTGTTTACATAGGCACCATAGGTCAGGTCAACCTGGTTTTGGATAACTGAGGGCTTGGTTGTGCCGGATAACACCTGCGTCTTGTTCCCTGATACTACCGGCGATACTTGGGTATTTTGTATGGATGCCGAACTTGAACTAAACCCCGTACTTTTATAAATGTTCGCCGTTGCGATTTTCTTTGTATTGATTTGCCCGTCAAACCCCTTCGCCAGCACCTGGTCTACAAATTCCTCCTTCGGTATTCTGATCAGTTGAAGCCGGTAAAGTGTATTATTCCTCAGTCCTAACGGAAGGTCATAAACGTATTGATCTCCGGTAAACTCGGCGCCGGCAAGCAGGACACTTTTTGCCTGGTCCGGGGCAAATTGACTTCCATCCAGAGGAGTAAAGGCTACCTGCAGATCATAATCCGCATTTGACCCCATGCCATTCAGACAGCCTTGAAGTGCCGCTTTTAATTTCACAAACGGTCTGGCAGGCTCTCCTTTCATAAAGTAGCGCTGCCCTTCATAGGGATATGAAGTGAGGACCATATCCTGATCGGATGTTCCCCTGCTCAAATCGGTTGGGCAGTCGGCTGTGACAAAGGAAACCTTCTCGGTTTGTTCTACGGTTTTGCTCTTGAAAAGAAAGGGTTCCAGCTTTGTTTTGTTGTACACATAAACCTGGATACCAACTGTCAAATCGTAGGTGGTATTAGGCAAAAGTGCTTTATCACGGTAGTAGGTAGCGGCATAATTCCTGTCGCCCTCTTCATTTGTCCCCATCACCAGAGTGCCTGTATTGGAATCGCCGCTTTTTTGGGTTGCTATGGCCACGAACCGGTCTTTAAATTGCAGCTTAAACTCCTGGATAAATGTGTTTCCGATCCGTGTACCAATGGCGCCGGCGTCCACCTGCTTACCCTCCGGAATCTCGATCTCAACGATCATTTTGTTTTCGACCGGGTAATTGAATGTGGCCGTGAAAGGGGTCATTATAGAAGTTTTGGTATCCGTACCGGCGGGGCCGATGGAAGAGATCAGCGGCATGTCAGTAAAAGGATTGGGCGGCAGGAACGCCGGATCGCATTGATGCTCGCGGTTATACCAAAAGTCGAAATTGAACTTTCCCTTCACCAATCCTTTGAGCACGCTGTAACGCACGGCCACCTGCCCATTGAGCCATATAGGGTTCACGAGCCCACCACGCAGTAGCGCGCCAGCCGACAGGCTGGCTACTTGGATACGTCCTTCGTAAACCCAAAGATCAACATCGATGCCCAGCGCAAAAGTCATCCCGGCATAAAGCTGCCCTTCTGCGTACCAGCCGTTGATACCGGGAATTTGCCCGCTCGCACTACATGGGCTATCCAGCCGTTTGAGCACCATATCAAAGCCTACCGCACCGGCAAAATGCAT
>CAMLNK010001059.1 GCA_946481035.1 uncultured Dyadobacter sp.
CACGATCCACCTGAACGGTCAGCCTGCACGGGCATGCCAGACGCCGGTTTCCAGTGTAGGGAAAAATGACAAAATTACCACGATCGAAGGTATCGGGGAAGGCAAGATCAGCATTATCCAAAAGGCCTGGATAGAAGAGCAGGTGCCCCAATGCGGTTACTGCCAGTCGGGCCAGATCATGTCGGCGGCAGCGCTGCTGAAATCCAACCCGTCGCCGACCGATGCGGACATCGACGCGGCAATGAGCGGTAACCTGTGCCGTTGTGGTACCTATGACAGGATCAGAAAGGCCATTCACCGCGCGTCGGCAGAAATGAAAGTTGCCGAAAAAGGAATCGGTCAGCGCTAATGCAAGTTCATCAACCTTAGCCACAGAAAACATTGGAAAATATACAAACATCACGGCGTGACTTTCTGAAAGCCGCCGGGTTCACCTCGCTCGGTCTGGCTGTCGGCATTTCGGGCTTTACAAAGGATGCTTCCCTGAAAAAGATCGCCCCTGCTGTATTGAAGCTCGAAATCAATCCTTTCATTATTATCGATACGACCGGCAATATCACGCTGGTGAACCCGCGCCCGGATATGGGCCAGGGCTCCACGCAGGCCGTGCCGTCGCTGCTTGCCGAAGAGCTGGAAGTGAGCCTTGACAAAGTGCTGATCGTGCAAAGCGACGGTATGGGCAAGTATGGCAGCCAGACATCCGGCGGCAGCAGTTCGGTGCGCGAGCTATGGATGCCGATCCGCAAAGCCGGCGCTGCGGCCCGTGAAATGCTCACCACCACCGCAGCCAAAAGATGGAACCTGCCCGCGTCGGAATGCACAGCCGCGGACGGGAAGATATGGCACAAGGCGAGCGGGAAAAGCCTTTCCTACGGAGAGCTGGCCGATGACGCCTCCAAGCTGGAAATTCCCAAAGAACCCAAACTAAAAGATCCGAAGGATTTCAAGATCATCGGAAAATACAACAAACGCCTGGATGTTCCCGAGCGCGTGACAGGGAAAGCCGTTTACGGGCTCGACGTGGACGTGCCGGGTATGGTGTATGCCGCCATTGTGCATTCGCCGATGATCCACGGCAAGGTGGCCTCTATCGACGACGCGGAGGCTAAAAAGGTGAAAGGTGTTTTGCGGGTGATCAAAACCGAGCGCACTATGCCGCACCGGACATCGGATGCTGTGGCGGTGGTTGCTACCAACTGGTGGGCAGCATTGAAGGGGAAAAGAGCGCTGAAAGTCAGTTGGGATAATGGTAATTATGCCAAAACGGTCGACACTGCCAGCTACTTTGCAGCCACTTATGAGGCGGCTAAGAAAGAAGGGGTCAACTTTGAAGAGAAGGGGGACTTCTCTGCTAAATATGCTACCGCCAAAGACAAGCTCGAATCGCATTATGAAACGCCATTTCTGGCGCACGCGCCTATCGAGCCCGAGAACGCGGTCGTGCATGTGAAGGATGATGGCACTGTCGAGATATGGGCGCCGATCCAGGGGCCAGACTGGGCATTACGCGATGTTTGCGGTTATCTGAAAGTAAAACCAGAGCAGGTGAAAATCAATGTGACACTGCTTGGCGGCGCATTCGGACGCAAGGCTTATCATGATTTTCTGCTCGAAGCGTGCCATATTTCAAAAGAACTGAAAAAGCCGGTGAAGGTGATCTGGACCCGGGAAGACGACATTACCCAGGGGCCATACCGCCCGGGAATGCTCAGTCATATGCAAGGATTTGTAGAAGACGGCAAAATTACCGGTTTTCATCACCACGCCATCGGCGAATCCATTGTGGGCCAGGTATTCAAAGGCTTGAAAGACGATGAGGCCGATCCCTGGCTGAGCGAAGAGATCAGTACCGCAAATAACAAATACCAATTTGGAACTGCTTCCAAAATCAGCTGGACGAATGTTAAGACCGACATTCCGGTGGTGTGGTGGCGCTCTGTGTATGCTTCCAACTTCGGATGGGGCCAGGAATGTTTCGTAGATGAGCTGGCGCATCTGGCCAAAAAGGACCCGCTCAAAGCGCGCCTAGAAATCCTGCCCGACGAACGTTTCAAAAAAGTGCTGGAAACACTGGCTGAAAAGGCAAATTGGGACGAAAAGCTCCCGGCCGGAAGCGGCAAGGGAATTGCGGTTTTCAAATCGTTTGGAAGTATTTCGGCTTGTTGCATTACCGTTTCTAAAAAGGATACGGGCGTGAAAATCGATAAAGTAGTATCGGTGATCGACTGCGGTTACTATGTCAACCCCGACAATGTGAAAGCGCAGACCGAAGGAAATATCGTAATGGGTATCACCGCTGCGATCAAGGATGGTATCACATTCACCAACGGTATTTGCGATCAGACCAACTACCACCAGTTTAATGTGATGCGTATGAATGAGGCGCCACCTATGGAGATCCATATCGTTGACAGCGGCGCTGTTCCGGGTGGGGTAGGAGAGCCTGGCCTGCCGCCGATTGCTCCCGCATTGGGTAATGCCATATTTGCGGCAACCGGTAAGCGGCTCAGAAAATTACCTTTT
>CAMLNK010001060.1 GCA_946481035.1 uncultured Dyadobacter sp.
GCATCACCACCGTTGGTAATCACGCCGTCGCCATTGACGTCCTTGAACTTGATCGTACCGATCGCCGAGCGGCCTGGAATGATCGGGCTGTTGGCCAGTTCTTCCTTGCTCATGTAGAAACCCTGTTTAACCAAACCATAGAACTGGCCGAATGGCTGACCTACCTTCGTAATGTGGAAGGTACCATACACGCGGTCGATGCCCGGAGCAAGCTCCATCACCTTGTTACGGTTGATCGAAATGTTGGCATTGGTAGTCCATTTCAACTTGCCTGTGAGGTTACGCGAGGTAAGTGAAAACTCATGTCCCCAGAATTTGATCTCTCCGATGTTGTCGTTATAGTTGGTAAAACCCGACTCCTGCGGAACCTGTACCGCGTAAAGCAGGTTTGTGGTCCGTTTGGTGTAGAAATCGTAAATGAACTGAATGCGGTCGTTGAACAGACCCAGGTCAAGACCTGCATCGAACTGCTTGGTAGTTTCCCAGCCGAGGTTGGAGTTCGAAAGCGAAGTCACCTGCGCACCCGTAGCCACCGTGCTTCCGAAAACGGCATTGGTCGTGTTGTTCACCAATGCATATTGGGTGTAGTTACCAATGTTGTTGTTACCGATTACCCCATAGCTCGCACGGAATTTGGCAAAGGAAACTTTCGGGATCGACTGCATGAAGTTCTCGTCCGAGATTACCCAGCCCACGGATGCCGACGGGAACGTACCCCAGCGGTTGTCTGAGCCGAAGCGCGAAGAACCATCCGCACGTACCGCAGCTGTGAAGAGGTACTTGCCTTTGTAGTTGTAAGTCAAACGTGAAATGTACGACATCAATGCCCATTCGTTGGCACCGTTGAAAGTGTTGGAACCCGAGATGCCGTTCACGTTAAAGTTTCCACCGCGGTCGATGTTGATTGCACCCTGGATTGTCGGAAGGCGGTCGTCCGTGTAGGTGTTAGCCGTGATACGGTCGAACTCCTGGCGGAAACGTTGTTGGGTAAAGCCAGCCAGCAATTCGAAATTGTGCTTTTCATTGAAGCTGTGGGTGTAAGTGGCCAAGTTTTCGTTCAGCCATGAGAAGTTCTGATAGTTCTGGCGGATCGAAACGGCAGTGGTCGGAATCGGAACGTTGATCGCGCTCGTAGCAGTCGATGGGTTGAAGAAGAAGAACTTGTTGCTCTCCATTTCCACGTTCAATGTCGATTTCAGCGTCAGACCTTTGATCGGATTATACTGGATGTAAGTGTTACCCAGCAACTTGTTGATCTTCGTTTCGTTCGTCAGCTCATTGGCGGCGCGTACCCAGTTCGGGTAGTTGAAGATATTACCTGTGCTTCCCGGGAAGGTATTGAACTTCGTCAATTCGCCGTTGGCATCGCGGATCGGCATGACCGGCCAGGTATGTAATGCGTTGAAGAGGACACCCGTTCCGCGGTCACCGTCGGTTCTTGGAGTATTGTCATATACAAATTGCGGGGCAACATTGAAGCCGATTTTCACTGTGTTGGAAACGTCGTATTCCGTATTCATCCGCAGGGAATACCTTTTATAATTGTTGTTCAAAACAACCCCTTTCTGGTTGAAAACGCCCGCCACGAGTGATGTGCGCATGTTTTCCTTGTTAGAGCTGATACTCAGGTTGTAGCTCTGGATAGGTGCCGTGCGAAGCAATGCGTCGTACCAGTCGTTGTTTTTACCGCGATATTGTGAAGGATCCTGGAATTCGGCAGGTACTGCTTTGTTCTCATCCTCAAACATTTCCTTTTTGAACTGCGCGAATTCTTCTGCATTCAACATTTTAACGCGACCTCTCATCGGCACTTTCTGAATACCGGCGAACGCGCTGAAACTCACGCTTGTCTTGCCGGCTGTGCCACGCTTGGTCGTGATCAGTACAACGCCGTTAGCCGCACGCGAACCATAGAGGGAAGTCGAAGCGGCATCTTTCAAAATTGTGATATCCTCGATTTCGTCAGGGTTCATCTGACCGATGGTACCGGTGATCGGGAAACCGTCGATTACGTAAAGCGGGTCGCTACCGGCCGTCACCGAGACCTGTCCGCGGATACGTACCGCCATCCCCTGCCCCGGCTTACCGGTGGTCTGGTTGATCTGCACCCCTGCGAGGCGTCCTTGGAGTTTCTGAGTAACCTGCGACACCGGAATGTCTTTAAGTTCCTCGCTTTTAACGGTTTGTACCGCACCTGTAATTTCTTTTTTCAATTGGCTACCATAACCTACTACCACGACCTCTGTGAGTGCCTTGGCATCGGTGGCGAGTTTGATGTCCACCGTTGCGTTCGTTCCAACCGGAACCTCCTGGGTAAGGAAACCAACGGAAGAAAAGATGAGGACCGCACCTCTGTCGGGAACGTTGATGGTATACACACCATCCGCATCGGACACCGTTCCGATGGTGGTACCTTTCAGCACCACGCTCACACCCGGTAATTTCTCACCCGAGTCGTCGGTTACCTTTCCCTTGATCGTCCGGTCGGCGGTGATATTGCTGCTTACAACCAGCGGGTTAAG
>CAMLNK010001061.1 GCA_946481035.1 uncultured Dyadobacter sp.
CGATCACCAATCCGTCTGCGGACCTGATCCTCACGGGCATCCTGACCAACTCCTGGGATTCGCCATGGAGCACCGACCACCGGCATAACCAGTTCATGACGCAGAATGAGGCCTACTACGACGGCCAGGCCTATGGCTGGACCACGGGTTCCTACGATGTTTTCTACAACTCACTCCGCAATGTGAGCCGGATGGAGATCGAGGCGACGAAAACCGGTGAGGTGGGTGCGCATTACCTTACGCTGGCGAAGTTTTTCAAGGCTTATTTTTACAGCCGTGCCACCGAAATGTTCGGCGATGTACCGATGTCGGAAGCGATCAAAGGTGTGAGCGACGAGGTTTTCAAGCCCAAATACGACAGCCAGAAGGACATTTATATTCAGGTGCTGAAATGGCTGGATGAAGCCAATGCGGAAATGCCTGCGCTGATCGCGAAGAAGCCTGCCATTTCGGGGGATTACATTTATGGCGGCGACCTGGCCAAATGGCAGAAACTGATCAACTCGTACCGTCTGCGCCTGCTCATCAGCCTCAGCAAACGTGCCGACGACACGGCCGACCTGAATGTAAAACAGCAGTTCGCGGCGATCGTGAACGACCCGGCCAAATACCCGCTCATTACCACGAATGGGGATAATTTTCAGGTGGTTTACAACACCATCAACACTTACCCGCTGTGGCCGAGCAATGGGGTAGTGGTGAAAAACGATAAACGGAATACCCTGGGCGCCACTTTTGTGGATATTGCCAAAATCACCCGCGACCCGCGCCTGCTTGTGGTAGCGTTGCCTGCCGATGCATTAAAAGGTAATGCGGACCAATACCAGCGTTACGGGGGCGGCAAAACCGGCGACCTGCAATCGACATTGCTCGAACAAGCGGGGAAAGGACTGCTTTCGATGATCAATTTCGATTATTGGGAGGCGTCGGCCGCCGGGGTGCCTGCGATCCAGCTGGGCGCGCATGAAGTGAATTTCAGCATTGCGGAAGCAATCAACCGCGGCTGGCTGGCAGGTAATGCCGCCGATTATTACAGCAAAGGTGTGACTGAATCGATGAAATTTTATAACATTGCCCAATCGGAAATCGACAAGTTCCTCGCTGCGAATCCTTACCCCGGCAATACCGAAAAAGGTTTGCAGAAAATACTCGAACAGAAGTACATGGCTTTCTTCGAGAATTCGGGCCGCCAGGCATTTTATAACTATCGCCGCACGGGCATTCCGGCATTCGATATCGGGCAATCCAATTCGAATAACAACCAGATCCCCGTCCGCTGGGCTTACCCGACCTCGGAGTACACGACGAACGAAGTGAATGTAAAAGCTTCGCTGAAAACGCAGTTTAACGGTGCCGACACACAGAATGGCGTAATGTGGCTGATTAAATAGATTTTCACTTCCCCTGGGTAATCTTCCGGGGGAAGTTTTTGCTTTTCCTATTCTTAATTTTCTCTTAACCTTTACATTATGAAAACCCTGGTACTCACCTCGATTCTGGCCACGCTGAGCATTATCGCCGTGGCTCAGAACAAAACCCGGAATGTGGTCATGATCTCTGTCGACGGCTGTCGCTGGCAGGAGGTCTTCCGCGGTGCGGATTCTGTTTTGTTTTATACCAAAAAATACCGCCAGCAGGATTCGGCAGCGATGAGCGCAAAATACTGGGGCAAAACCGTCGCCGAGCGCCGCAACAAGTTGATGCCTTTCTTTTGGAATACCATTTCAAAACAGGGCCAGCTGTACGGTAACCGCGACCTGGGTAACCTCATGAATGTGCGCAACAAATACTGGTTCTCCTATCCGGGCCGCAGCGAAACGCTTTGCGGGTATTACGACGAGAAGGTGAACAGCAACGATTACCCGAACAATCCGAACGAGAATGTGCTGGAATTTTTCAACAAGCAGAAAGGAATGGAAGGCAAAGTGGTCACGTTTGCTTCCTGGGACGCGCTTTCCCGCATTCTCAACCGCGACCGCAATGGTATGCTCGTCAATATCCCCGGCGAAAAAGTGAAGGGCAGCAATCTTACCCAGGCCCAGAAACTGGCCAACGAGCTGCAAAATTACCTGCCCGAGTATTTCGGTAAAACAGTCCGGTTCGACGCGCACACCTATGCCCTCACGCGCTCGTACATAGAAGCCAACCACCCGCGCGTGGTGCATATCGATTTCGCGGACATGGATGAGTTCGGTCACCATGGCCAGTACGACTCATACCTCGACGGCGCGCATTACGTCGACGCCATGGTGGCGAGCCTCTGGGATTACATGCAGGCCGACCCGTTCTATAAAGACAAAACGACCATCATTGTATATCCCGATCACGGCCGCGGCCTCGGCGACCGCTGGACGAGCCACGGTACCTCGGCCCCCGGCTCCAACGAAACGTGGATGGCAGTTATCGGTCCCGATACTCCCGGCAGCGGCGAAATGAAAACCCAATCGCAGGTTTATCAGGACCAATTCGCGCAAACCGTCGCGCAACTGATGGGTTTGACGTTCACAGCTAACCATCC
>CAMLNK010001062.1 GCA_946481035.1 uncultured Dyadobacter sp.
GCACGTGAAAGTGAGCGCTCAAAGCGACGGGGTGATCCGCCCATCGGCGTCGTCGGGCGAGGAAGTAACGCAGCGGGATGTGGACCAGCTGGTCGACGATATGTACCGCGCGAAAATCGAACCGAACTTCGATGTGCTGCATGTGTTACCGATGGATTTCACTGTCGACAATTCGACGGGCGTACGCGAGCCGGTAGGCCGCACGGGCATTAAGCTGGGAGGGAACTTCCTCGTGGTTTCTGCCAACAGCCAGTCGGTATTGCGTACCAAGAAAAGCCTTGCGGAAGCGGATCAGGCATTGAAATGCGACAAGCTGGTGTTGGCCCCGCTAGCGACCAGTCTGGCCGTACTCACCGACAACGAAATGAAAGCCGGCATCGCAATGGTGGATATCGGCGACCATACAACCGACCTGATCATCTACCACGACCGCATTGTGCGCCACATCGCCTCATTCCCGATCGGCGGTAGGCACATTACGTCCGACCTCGAAGTAGGATGCGGTATTCAGTTTGAGAATGCAGAGCATTTGAAAAAAGAATACGGTGTGGCAGTTTCCGCCGACGTTCCTTTGAATGTGGAAATCCTGATCAATTACCTCGCAGGCCGCCAGCCGAAGCCGGTTTTGAAAAAGAATGTGGCATTGATCATCGAGGAGCGTTTGAAAGAAATCGCGGCGATGGTTTATGCGGAGATTATCAAATCGGGCTATGCCGACAGGCTGATCGGCGGGCTTGTGCTTACCGGAGGTTCTGCGAATATTCCGGAGATCGAAGCATTGTTCGAAAGAATCACTGATATGTCGGTACGCGTAGGCTATCCCGAAAACCTGGATAGGACAGCGAAGGCCGACGCGGTGAGTAACGCATCTTTCAATACGGCCATAGGGCTTGCATGGGCCGGGCTGAAAGCGGTGGATCCTCGGGTGAAATCGGTTTGCAAGCCGGCATCGGCATTCAATACAGGCAATGTCGTTCAGAAAGAGCCTGTGAAAGAAGTAAAAGAGCCGCAGAAACGTAACGGTACGTTTTGGGATAACATTACCGGCATTATTGGAAAGAAAGACGAGAGTCTGGGAGACTATTAACAGCCATATCACGCATACTCAACCCCGGAAAGAATATGAATAAAAGCTTGTTGCACGCATTAGACCAGGACTATATAGTGAACGAAATCGTCAAAGACCCAAACGGAGAGGGCAGCGGGGAGCCGGCTATCATCAAGGTGATTGGTGTCGGCGGAGGTGGTAGCAATGCTGTGAACTACATGTTTGAGAAAAAAATCAAAGATGTAGAATTTGCCGTTTGTAATACCGACAGACAAGCGCTTGCCAACAGCCCGGTACCCGTGAAAATTCAGCTGGGTGCTACCTTGACACAAGGCCTGGGAGCCGGTACCGATGCTACGAAAGGCAAGGAAGCGGCTTTGGAAACGATCGAGGAGATCAAAGGTCTCCTGGGAGGTTCGACACAAATGGTATTTATCACCGCCGGCATGGGTGGTGGAACAGGAACTGGTGCTGCGCCGGTGATCGCACAGTTGGCCAAAGAAATGGGCAAACTGACGGTGGCCGTGGTAACCGCACCTTACACCTGGGAAGGACTTGACAAAAAAGAGCAGGCACTCGAAGGTATCGAGCAGCTGAAAGAATATAGCGATACGGTGCTCGTGGTTCTTAACGACAAACTCGAAGAGCTGTACGAGGACATGACATTGACGCAGGCATTCGCGGAAGCGGATGGCATTTTGCTCAATGCAGTGAAAAGTATCTCCGAGATTATTACCACCAATGGTAATATCAACACCGACTTCAAAGATGTGGAGAAAGTGTTGAAAAGTGCCGGACAGTCGGTAATGGGTACGTCGGAATCCACCGGAGCCGACCGCGCGCAGAACGCGATCAAGGAAGCGCTCGATTCGCCTCTATTGAACGACCGCGATATCCGTGGCGCGAAGAGGATTCTCGTGACGCTTGCTACCAGCAAGAAAAAGGAGGCTACCATGCGGGAGCAGCGCGAAATCTGGCAATATGTGCTTTCACAAGTGGGTGGCGAAGCACGGATGTTCAAACTGGGTACGATCACCGATGATTCGCTGGGCGACAAGCTCCGGGTTACCGTCGTGGCGGCTGGTTTCGACAGCATCGAATCGCCGATCCCGGGCATTCAGCTGAAAGGAGTGAAAGGACAGCCTGAACCAACTCCGGTAATTGTGGAAGAGCCGAAAGAAGAGCTTCCTCCGGTTGTGGTTGAAGAAGAAGAATTGGTATTGACAGGCGAACTAGAAGAAAATACGCCAACGAGCTCGATCGACCTCGTTCTGGAAGATGAAAGAGTAACGCACGGCTTCGAGCCGATCAATATTTCGCTCACGGAGGTTGAACCGACGAACGATTGGACGGATGAGGATGCTCTGAAAATGGAAATGATGATCAAATCATTCCGCGACGGGCTTGTGAAATACAGTGATCTGGAAGGTCCGGCTTTCCGCCGCAGCAGGGTAGAGCTCTGGAAGCG
>CAMLNK010001063.1 GCA_946481035.1 uncultured Dyadobacter sp.
TACCGAAATACCTGTCAGCGAGCATTACAAGGACAATCTCCGCAAAATCCTGAATATTGCTGCCGAATAGTCGTCGCAGGAGTTCACCGCTTCGTCGCAGACATTAACCGGCTCGTCTACTCTCCCTGAAATGCATTGGGGCATCCCCTAGCTTTGGTCAAAAAACGAACAAAGCCATGATTTTCAATGCATTCACTATCCAACTCATCGTAACGGCGGCCGGCCTGTTTTTTGCGCTCGCCGTCAGGGCGCAGACCCGCATTACCGGCGAAGTAACCGGCCCGCTCGGCGAAGCTATTCCCGGTGCGCACGTCCGCTTCAAGGGCTCGCAGTCAGGTACCGTGTCGGATTCGCTCGGGAAGTTCGACTTCACGACCACCCGACGAGACAGTCAGACGCTGCTCGTCTCATCGCTCGGTTTCAAAACTTATCAGCGAGCCATTACCCTCGCTGACAGTTCCATAACCCTGTCCATTACCCTGGACGACGCCACCAACACCCTCGAAGCCGTGACCATCAGCGCGGGCAGCTTCGAGGCCAGCGATAAAGCGAAGGGCGCCTCTCTGACGCCCATCGACGCCTACACCGTGGCCGGTAATGGCGGGGATATTTCCAATGCGTTGCGATCGCTCCCGGGCGCGCAGCAGGTGGGCGAGCGAGAGGGGCTGTTTGTACGCGGCGGTACTAATGAGGAGACCCGGACGTTCGTCGACGGCACGCTCATGAAAAACCCGAACTATGCTTCCGTGCCGGGCATTATGCAGCCGACCCGCATTAACCTGTTCCTTTTCAAAGGTGTACTGTTCAATACCGGCGGCTATTCGGCATTGTACGGGCAGGCTATGAGCAGCGCGCTGATTCTGGAAAGCATCGATCTCCCGGAAAAAAGCTCCGCCAATTTCAGTGTCTTTCCTTCGAACCTCGGGGCGGGTTTTCAACATTTGTCCCAATCGGGCCGGAGCAGCTACGGAGGAGGTATTGCTTACAGTAATCAGGGGTTGTACAACAAAGTTGTGCCGCAGCGCCCCGATTACTACCATGGCCCGGAATACACCAGCGCCAACGCGAATATCCGCTTCAAAACCGGGAAAACGGGGATGTTGAAAGCGTATGTTGCCTATGCCCAAAGTAACATCGGCATGCGTAACCCCGATACCGACAGCGCCCGCCTCCGCTCAGATTTCAGGCTCAAAAACCCGAATATTTACGGGACGGCAAGCTACCGCACCGACCTCGGAACCGACTGTCGCCTGGACGCAGGCATTGCCTACACTTTCGACAAAAACATCGTCCATAACCGCCTGTTAAGCAGCAACAACGAGCCCATAGCCATTCCAAATGCTCCATTTTTTGCTAAAAACAGCAATGTCGCCCTCCGCTCGCATTTCGCGCAGGGGCGTGCGGTACTCACGCGCCAATTTGAGCGTAACCAGGCATTGCGCTTCGGCGGCGAGACATTCTATTTCGACGATACCCAAACCTATAATGGTGTCAAAACCTCGCTCCACGATCAGCTGTCGGCAGTTTTTGTTGAAAGTGACATTCATATCGGCGAGCATGCCGCATTCCGGCCCGGATTGCGGGCCGAGTATTCGAGCCTTTTGCGCAAAGCGGTACTTGCTCCGCGGGCGAGCCTGGGTTATCGGCTCGGTACCGGCAGTCAGCTGAATTTCGCGTATGGTGTTTTTTACCAAAAACCCGAAAACAGGTATCTGTTTCAAAATCGGCAGCTCGGGTTTTCGCGGGCGGAGCATTATGTACTGAATTATTCCAAAAAGGCCAATAACCGGCTTTTCAGGACGGAGGTTTACTATAAAAAGTACAAAAACCTGGTGAAAACCTTCCCCGGAATCGGCCTTGAAGGCGATGGCTACGCACGTGGATTGGAGGTTTTCTGGCGTGATAAGAAGACCGTCCGTAACCTGGATTATTGGCTCACTTACACCTACCTCGATACGAAGCGCAATTACCTGGATTATCCCGAAAGTATCAGGCCCTCGTTCACCAGTCCGCATACCTTCACGATTGCTGTGAAAAGGTTTTTCCAGGAAATCAGCACCAATGTGAATGTTTCGTACTCCTACGCAGCCGGGCGACCGTACTACGACATCCGCGCGAGCGGCGACGCCCGCACACGCATCTACGATTCAGGCACCGCCGGCGCTTACAACGTGCTGAACCTGCACGTGTCGAAAATGATGTCCTTTTTCAAAAAATCGAAGTTCAGGGACTATTCCGGCTTTGCATTCGGCGCCAATAATATTCTCGGCACCAAACAAGTGTTCGGCTACAACTACGCTTACAACGGCAATTTCAAAACCCCCATTACCCTCCCCTCCACACGCTTCTACTTCGTCGGCGTGTTCATGAGCCTGGGCATCGACCGCACCGAAGACCTCCTCGATCAGAATCACTGAGGTTAGAGTTCAGGGGTTTATGAGTTTAAAGTTCAAACAATTCCTGACCACAATGACCCCTGACTAATTCCATTCACTCATTCAATCATTCAAAGCTAT
>CAMLNK010001064.1 GCA_946481035.1 uncultured Dyadobacter sp.
GACCGCCGACCGCCGACCGCCGACCGCCGACCGCCGACCGCCGACCGCCGACCGCGGGTTACTCCACCCGTGCGATATTTGATTCGGGTATTTGGTCAAGGCAATGCAGCCGCAAATACAATTGTGCCAGCACTACCACGTCCTCTCTGCAATATCGGGAAATTTTAGCCAGATCATTTTCCTCGTAGTAAACCTTTGTCACCTGGTCGCCGCTCATTTCGTTTTTACTTCCGGGAATATCAAAAACGGCGGCGAGCAAATCGAGCGAGGTGTAACTTTTGTAGTCACCGAATTTCCACAGATCCATCGTATCCTGGTGGAGAAGCTCCCAGGGCTTTTTACCCGTGATCTGTAATGCTTTTGGGATTTCGATGCGGTGGATCAGCATCCGTCGGCAAATGAACGGGAAGTCGAATTCTTTGCCATTGTGGGCGCAGAGGATCAGCTGTTCGGCGGGATATTTTTCAATCAGCGCCTTGAATTGCAGCAGCAACTGAACTTCGTCGTTTCCGGCGAAGCTACTCACCTTAAACGCAATCTCCTCTTTTTCGTTCCAATAGTAAGCGCCGAACGCAATGCAAATGATCTTCCCGAACTCCGCATAAATGGCACCGCGGTCGTAAAAGTAGTCGGCATTGGTGATGGTGTCGTCGCCTTTTTTGAGCGTCAGGGCCTTTTTGTCCCAGAGTTTCTGCATTCGTTCAGGCAACTCGTCGTAGCTCGCATGGGAACAAACGGTTTCAATGTCAAGGAGCAGGAAATTTTTGGCGCGGCGTTTAAACTCTTCTGTCATAGTGTGGTGCGGTTAGGATGTCGGTGATGGTCAGGGGGTGTCAGGCATTGTCATTTGTGGTCAGGTGTTGTCAAGTGTTGTCATTTGTGGCCAGGTATAGTCATTGGCAGTCAGGTATGGTCATTTTTAGTTCTCTAATTTAGAGAGGAAGTAGTTCTATGTTGATTTTCAATATTATAGAAAATACTGAAAATGCCAACTGGCTACACGCCCAATCAGCACTCATATTACCCAATAGCCCTGCTAACTTAACAAACTACCTTAACCAGTAACCAAATGACAATATCTGGCCACAAATGACAACACCTGACAACAATTGGCCACCAATGACATTCCCTGGCTCCTGACAATACCTGACCATTAATGACTATCACCAAACGTGGCCCTACTACCCGACGTCACTCGTGCAGAACGCCTTCCAGCCCCGGCGGATCGATCGTCATTATGTTTTCCTCCACGATGCTGTCGGGTACGAAGATGAATTTTTTATCAAAAATCTGGCTGCCAATGAAATAGCTCACCCAGAACTCATTGTTCAAATGAAAAACGTCCGGCATAATAGGCTCCACTACCACGTGTCCGCCGGAGGGTATTTCGGGGAAAAAATGCCTTAATGTCGACGTCCGCTGGTCCGTATTCATTCCCGATTCGCTGTTGCTGTACCCTTTCGAGGTTACAAACACACTCGTCACCGGCTCGTCGTTGCGGTTGATCACGATCACGTTCCATTCTTCCGCATTCAAGTCGTTGATACTCCGCACAATCGCGACTTGTATACCCTTCACAGGGTGAAAAATAATATCTTTCTTCATTACGCTACTTGCAATTCCATGCTGAACAACTGCGCCAGATGGTTTTTCAATTTAACTGAAACTTCTTCCAAATTCACTTCTCGGTCCAGCTCCGCCGCCAGTGACGTAACTGCCTTATCATCAATTCCGCACGGCACAATATTCCCGAAATAGGACAAATCTGTATTGACATTCAGCGCAAATCCGTGCATGGTCACCCAACGACTGGCTTTTACCCCTAGTGCGCAGATCTTCCTTGGATTTTTCTGCTCCTCAAAATCAATCCAAACGCCCGTTAGTCCCGCAATACGGCCCGCTTGTACACCATATTCCGCTAATGTAAGAATAATCGCCTCTTCGAGCGTGCGCATGTAGACATGTATGTCAGTAAAGAAATTGTCTAGATCCAGGATCGGGTAACCCACAATTTGGCCCGGGCCATGGTAGGTAATGTCCCCGCCGCGGTTGATTTTGTAGTATTTCGCCTGTTTTGCGGCCAAATCTTCCTCGGCCAGCAGCAAATGGTCGGGCTTGCCGCTTTTGCCCAGCGTATATACATGTGGGTGTTGGCAAAAAAGCAGGAAATTGGGAGTCAATTGTTGGCTCTCCGCGTCCAGCGAGCGGTTTTGGGTCTTAATCGCCAGAGTCTCGGCAAAAATTTTCTCCTGGTAATCCCAGGCCTCCTGGTAATCAATCAGGCCAAGGTCACGGAATGCTACTTTTTTATTGATCAGGGTATTCATTTCAATATTCAAAAAAATTTCCTGGACGAGGGCGTTACCAATTTATTGATGTGACGTCTAAATGTTCAGACCGGTAGCATCCGGTTCATGAAACATATTGTACACACATGTCCCGGTTTCACAACGCTAATTTATTAGCTAAATGTTCGTTAAATTTGTTAGTGCAACTAAATTCTGTGGTTATGAAG
>CAMLNK010001065.1 GCA_946481035.1 uncultured Dyadobacter sp.
TGCCTTTCTCGGTGGCCGGATAGGCTGCCTTTGCCAGGTCATAGAAAGTCGGCGCGAGGTCGATCAGGTGACCGGTACCTTTCACTATCTGGCCGCCTTTGATCTGTTTGGGAAACCACGCGATGAACGGCGCACTGATACCTCCCTCGTGCATATTGTTTTTATAGGCCGAATGCGGGGTGTTCGAAACGTACGCCCAGGGCTGATCCTGATACACATAGGACCCCGCCGTTCCTGCCGGGCCGGTGTTGCGCTGGGGCCTGCGCGGAGATGCGCCCGCGTAACCACCCTGCGCGCCATTGTCGGAAATGAAGACGATCAACGTGTTATCGTCCTTTTTGAGCGCTTTCAACTTCTCGCGAAGCTTACCAATGTTCTGATCAACCCGGTCGACCATTGCGGCGTAAATTTCCATTTTCCGCTCCCAAAGCAATTTTTCGTCATAAGGCACATTATCCCAGGGCGTTACGTCTTTATCACGAGTGGCGATGGCTTGCTTGGGATCGGCGATACCGAGCGCTTTCTGGCGTTCGATCCGCTCGCTGCGCAGCGAGTCCCAGCCGATGCTATACCGCCCTTTGTATTTCGCGATATCGGATTCCGGGGCTTGCAGCGGCCAGTGCGGCGCATTGTAAGCCAGGTAGAGGAAGAAAGGTTTGGCGGTTTTGCTCTGCTCGTCGAGGAAACCGAGCGCGTGGTCGGTGATCTCGTCGGTCAGGTATTTGTCGGGCGGCAGGTTAATGCGTTTGTTATTTTCCACCAGCTCTACGGCCGGGCCTTTGCCGTACTTTCCAAGATCATAGTAATTGCTGGCCCCATTGATGAAACCGTAAAAACGGTCGAAACCGCGTTGGTTAGGCCAGGCGATACTGTCGTTACCCACATGCCATTTACCGCTCAATAGCGTGCTGTAACCTGCATTGCGCAGCACCTCGCCGAATGTGAGCGATTCCCTGTTGAGATACCCCTGGTAAGCGGGCAGCCCCAGGTTTACATTGAAATACCCTACCCCTGCCTTGTGCGGGTACTGGCCCGTTATGAGCGACGCCCGTGTGGGAGCGCAAATGGAGTTGTTATAAAACTCCCGAAAGCGGATGCCCTCCCCGGCAAGCTGGTCGATATTGGGGGTTTTGATTTCGGAACCATACGCGCCGATATCGGAATAGCCCAGGTCGTCGACCATGATCAGGATAATATTGGGGCGCTGATCGGGTCCTTTCGGCGCAGATTTCTTTTGAGCCACCACACCGGAGAAGGTCATCAGTGCGAGGGCGAAGAATGCAGAGGTCTTCATGATTTTGGTAAAAAGTGTAACAAGAGATGTCTGCCGCAAAAATATATTTATTCTATATATCCTATATACTATATTGAAAATAAACTTGCACAATCTGGTCCTGGTTGCTCTCAGAACTATGGTTACATGCTTACGGCATTTTCGAACCGGTTGCTGAATTCGTTGCTACCCATATTATGTGCCTGACGGCACTGGGCCAGATGCCCGGCACGCCTCCGGGGTATTTCGATGTTAAATCGCGTTAGCGATGTAACATTGGTGGAAACCGCGTTCTGAACAGCCTCGGGGCAATGCCGTCAGGCATGTAACAACAACGCATGCCGCCCAACGGCATTTCATTGAATACCTTCCGTGGTCATCACGACCCTCCGCATCGAACCGTCGTTTTCGTAGAACAACCGGTCAGCGCACACGGAACGCCGGTGACTACCACCTCCGGGTAATGCGCCATTATGATAGAAAAAGTAATCGGAGCCCTCAAATTCGATGATCGCCGGGCGGTTGGTGGCGCAGTTGCCAGCGATTTCGTTCAATATGCCTTTGAATTCCCACGGGCCTTTGATATGCCTGCTTGTGGCATAGGCCACTTTTTCGGGATAACCGTAACCATAAGCGAGGTAGTAAATGCCGTTATGCTTATGAATAAGCCCGCCTTCTGCAAACCCGGGGAGATCTATCACGGAAATCGGGCTGGCAAGCTCGGTGAGGTTGCTTTGCAACTCCGCAAAATAGCATTGTCCATTGCCCCAGAACAGGTAAGCGCGCCCGTCGTCATCGATCAGGACGGTCGGATCGAGATTGGCCTTGTCGTTTTCAGTTGCAGGCAACATGTCGTGAGTCACCAATGCCGATCCTTTCGCATCCGCAAACGGGCCGGTCGGATTGTCGGAAACCGCCACGCCAATTGCCTTGTAGAGCCCTCCCGCATGTGTTACGGATACAAACCAATAGAATTTGCCCTGGTATTCAACCACTTTCGAAGCATAAGCATCGCCGCTCGCCCATTGAAAATCAGTGGCTTTTAAGGGCGACGGATGTTCGGTCCAATGCATGAGGTCAGTGGAAGAAAAGCAGAGCCAGTCGTTCATGCAATAATCGTCGGTGCCGGCTGGCGGGTCGTCGTGGCCGGTGTACAAGTAAACCGTTCCTTCGTAGACAATTACCGTTGGATCGGCGGTGTAGTGGTTGCGGATAATGGGATTTCCTTCATTTACCATATGC
>CAMLNK010001066.1 GCA_946481035.1 uncultured Dyadobacter sp.
GATTTCAGCGAGCATATGCTCCGGTTCCTCGAAAACCACGACGAGCAGCGCATTGCATCGCGCTATTTTGCGGGAAATCCATGGACCGCATTGCCTGCCATGGTACTGAGCGCGACGCTGCATACCGGCCCGCTGATGCTCTATTTCGGGCAGGAACTCGGCGTGGACCCTACGGAGCAGGAAGGTTTCCAGGGAGAGGACGGCCGCACCACGATTTTCGATTATTGGGGCGTGCCCGAGTTCCAGCAATGGGTGAATGGTGGAAAGTTCAATGAGGAGCTGCTGACCACCGAACAGAAGACGCTGCGGGAATTTTACGGAAATCTGAATGCATTTGTGCTGAAAAACGAGGCGGTATATGCAGGCGGGTTCTATGACTTGCAATATGTTAATGCGGATGGACAGTCGTTTAACTACGACAAGACCATCATTTACAGCTATTTGCGACATACCGACAATCAAAAATTGCTGTTTGTATACAATTTTCACGAGTCGCGCACCGTAGAAACGCTGATCAAGGTACCGCAGGATGCCTGGACGAACGTGCTGAAACTGGGTAATACCGGTTCTTACAAACTGAAACCGGTATTTCCGCTTGAAGTGCCTCAGGTACAGCTTCCCGCCGCCGACATTACTTCCACGGGCGTACACATCGAACTCCCTCCGATTTCGGCATTCGCGTTCGAGATCGTACCGAAGTAGGCGATCCGCTGCCCGTTTGGCATTGCAAAAGGGGCAGCGGATCATTAATTTTACATTGCCCCGTGAAGTTGTGGCCCGAGTGCCCTGGCAAGTTTTTTTGACGTTAAACGTACCCTGGTTTTAAAGAAATTCTAGTATGATCCGATTTATAGTGCTTTCCATTTTGCTGCTTGGTTCTGTTGCCTCTTTCGGGCAGGCCAACCTGCAAAAGACTTTCGTGCAGAAAATGGAGCTGCCAGCCAGTCCGGATATCGGCACGCAGGTCCTGCGGATCAGCGAGTCGTTCCTGGGCACGCCTTACGTGGCGGGCACGCTGGAAGGGAACCCCACCGAGCGGCTGGTTTGCAAGTTCGACGGCCTGGATTGTACTACATTGGTGGAAAGCGTGATCGCCCTGGCGGTTGCCAAAACCGAGAATGCGACTTTTGAAGAATATAAAAATGAACTCATCAGGCTGCGTTACCGCGACGGCCTGATCGACGGCTATCCTTCGCGGCTGCATTACATCCTCGACTGGATGTACGAAAACCAGAAACGCGGCCGCCTCGAAGACATCACCTCCAAAGTAGGCGGTGTGCCCTTCAACAAAGAAATCAACTTCATGACCACCCATGCCAACCTGTATCCTTCGCTGGCGGCGAGTGAAGTGTATGAAAAACTGAAAGAGCAGGAAGCGGTGATCAACTCACGGGAGCACAGCTACATTCCCAAAAGCAGCATTCAGAAAGCAGAACCGATGCTCCACGACGGAGATATCGTAGCCTTTACTTCGTCGGTGGAAGGGCTGGATGTGAACCACATGGGCATTATTTCGAAGGTAGGAAGCCGCGCTTACCTGATCCACGCCTCGCTGACAGGCAAAAAGGTGATCATGACGAGCGTTCCCCTGGCCGAATATGTGGCTTCCGTGCCGAAGCACACGGGCATGATCGTGGCCCGTCTCAACGATATCTGAACAGTGAATGGATTTAACCGAACTGATTAACTACCGGAATTCCCCGTGGCTTTTGCTGTTGCTGGCCGGCGCCATCGGATTGGTCATCAGCATTATCATCATCAGCCTCATCAAACTGACGGCTTCGAGGAAGGAATGGACGGTGGTGCGCGCGGTGCGTGAAAACCTCACCAGCGTACTGTATTTTTTCGTACCGATCGTGCTCATTACCGCGGCCGCCAAAACCTACTCCTACTCCAACCCGCAATATGACTGGGTTTTCGCGTTGAGCAAAACCGCGCTCATTGGCATCACGACCTGGCTCATGGCCCGGATCGTGATCATAGTCGAAAAGATCCTGATCGCCAAGCTCGATTTCAACACGCCGGATAATAACCAGGCACGGCGGCTGTTCACGAAGATCAAGTTCGTGAAACGTATTGTGGTGATCATGGTCGTGACGATCGGCGTTTCGATACTGCTGCTCAGCTTCGACAGCGTGCGGCAATATGGTGTGGGAATCCTGACATCAGCCGGTATCGCCTCGGTAATCATCGGTTTTGCTGCGCAAAAATCGCTCGCGAACCTGATGGCCGGCATTCAAATCGCATTTACCCAGCCGATCAAGATCGACGACGTGGTGATCGTTGAAGGCGAATGGGGCCGGATCGAGGAGATCAACCTGACTTACGTGGTGGTCAATATCTGGGATTTGAGGCGCATTGTGCTGCCCATTACCTATTTTATTGAAACACCCTTCCAGAACTGGACTCGCAACGAAAGCGCATTGACCGGCGCCGCATTCTTTTACCTCAACTACCACACCCCGGTGGACAAGCTCCGCACGAAATTGAAGGAAATCCTGGACGCTACCCCGC
>CAMLNK010001067.1 GCA_946481035.1 uncultured Dyadobacter sp.
TGATACTTGGTTCAAACCTGGTAAAGTAGGTAGCCGCCACAATTATTAAAATAGAGGGATCAGTCCAAAAGACTGGTCCTTTTTTGCGTTTAGAGCTATGCTGAAACGTTACCACTTTCGCTACTGCCCTCTTTTTGGACCACTTTCCTGCGGGTCGATTCTCTCACAATAAGCTCTGTCGGCAGTGAAATATCCTGTTTGGGATAGCTTTGCTTCTGGATGTGCCTGATAAGCACTTCGCAGCTTTTGCGGCCGATTTCATACGCGGGTTCAGCGATTGTGGAGAGAGACGGGGAAATGATTTTGGAAGTAGGATCGTTCGTGAAGCCTATTACGCCTACTTCTTCCCCCACCAAAATACCATGGTCCCGGAGCCACAGAATCACTCCGAACCCTTTGCGGTCGTTAACGCAGAAGATCGCATCCGGTGGTGAGGCGCTGCTGAACAATATCTCCATATCTTCTCGCCCGTTTTGGTCGCTGAAACCGGAATGAATGATACCATAAGATTCGAGATTATGCTTTTTCAATGTGTCCAGATAACCCCGGAGCCTTTGCTGAGTCAGGTTCAGGCCGGGTGGGCCGGCCAAGTGGGCTATTTGGGAATAGCCTTGTGCAATCAAATGCTCGGTAGCCATGCAAGCGCCGGTATAATCGTCCTGAACAATGGCAGATGTCCTGACAGAATCCGGTGCGCGGTCAAAAAATACCAAAGGCATATCAGCGTCAATCAGCTCTTCAAAATGGCTGAAATCGGCGGTTTCGTAGCTAATGCAGGCCAGCAGGCCGTCGACACTGCTCAGGGATAGTTCACGGACGACTTTCGTTTCCCAGTATGCGGAATCGTTCGTCAGATAAAGCATTACCTGGTAATTTTGCTCTAATGCATATTCCTGAATACCGGTGATTACGGTGGAGAAATAGTAATTGGTGATAGCAGGAATGATCACCGCGATTTTATGCGTACCGCTTTTAACCAATCCGGTTGCGTTAAAATTCGGCCGGTAATTCATTTTTGCAGCAGTATCCAGCACCAGTTTCCGCGTTTCCGCGCTCACATCATAGGTATCCCTCATCGCACGAGAGACGGTGGCCACCGATATTCCGAGTGCTTTTGCTATGTCTTTAATCGTAGTTAATCTTCTTGTCATTGAACTAACCGGTTCATGGCGCGGAAAGAAATTCTGGTTTCGATAACGTTCTCGCTACTATTTAAAGCAAATATCTGGAATGCCGCTACAAAACATTGTAAAATTGTACGATTGCAAATGTTTTTTGGATTTGTACAATGACTCATAGCAAATGAAAAAGCGGGAATTTCTAAAAATCGCAGGTCTGGGGACGCTCGGAATGGCCGGGGCCAGTGCCACAGTTACCGGACAACCGGGTATTGTGGTACCACACGACAAAAAGCAACTCTTCAACATGAGCGGCTATGCAGCGCCAAAGATCGATGTCGTGCGTATAGGTTACATCGGTATGGGTAACCGCGGCGGTGGTGCAATTAAGCGCATTGTCCATTTATCGAGCGTGCAGGTGAAGGGCGTCGCCGACATTGTACCCGAGAAGGCGAACAATGCGAAGAAATTTCTGACGGATGCCGGACATACACCCGACGCCTATTCAGGATCGCCGGATGCGTGGAAGAAAATGTGCGAACGTGACGACATTGACCTGATTTACATTTGCACACCCTGGAACCTGCACACGCCCATGGCATTGTACGCGATGGAACACGGCAAGCATGTTGCAACGGAAATCCCGGCGGCTACCACTGTGGAAGATTGCTGGAAACTCGTCGAAACTTCCGAACGCACCAAAAAGCATTGTATGATGCTGGAAAACTGCTGCTACGACTTTTTTGAACTACTCACATTGAATATGGCCCGGCAGCGCTTTTTCGGAGAAATTGTGCATGTGGAAGGTGCTTATATCCACGATATTTTTGAATCGCTCTTTCAAAAGGATAAGCGCTACGATTTGTGGCGTTTAAAAGAAAACCAGCGGAATGGAAATTTGTACCCTATGCACGGTTTAGGGCCGATCGCGCAAATTCTGGACATTAACCGTGGTGACAAAATGGATTACCTGGTGTCCATGAGCAGTAACGATTATATGCTCCAAGCCAAAGCGAATGAGCTGGCTGCGAAAGACCCAGATTTCAAAAAGTACGCGGGCAAATCGTATCGCGGCAATATGAATACAACCACCATCAAAACCAACAAGGGAAAGACGATCATGCTGCAACACGACGTATCTTCTCCCCGGCCCTATTCACGGTTGCATCTGATCAGTGGTACTAAGGGCGCCGCCCAAAAGTATCCGCTGCCGGAAGATGGTGCGCAGGGGCGTATTTCCCACGGCCATGAGTGGATCAAGCCAGATGAATTCAAAGCGCTTGAACAGCAATACCAGCCGGAAATTGTGAAGCGGGTAGGCGAGTTGGCGAAAAAAGTGGGCGGCCATGGCGGGATGGATTTCCTGATGGACTGGCGGCTGATCGATTGCCTGC
>CAMLNK010001068.1 GCA_946481035.1 uncultured Dyadobacter sp.
CTTTACCTGAGGACCCGTGAAAAGAAGGTGGTGGAAATCAGGGAGGTTTACCCCGACCAGGTAAAATACAAAACTTCGAACGGGAAGAGCCTCGCAACGGTACCGGTAAAAGACATTGCGGAAATCGTTTATAACAATGGGATAAAGGATGTTTTCAACGCTTACAATGCCGCGGGAAAGCCGGAAATTAAATGGCTTAGCAACATTTCGTACAGCGATAAGCCGGATGTAAAGCTAAGCGCATGCGTGGTAAACGAGGCCGAAAAAATCCAGATCGAGGTGAATGGAACGCTGGCCCCGGTAGCTACGCGATCCTTCAAGACGGTCAAAGAAGAAGGCTGTTCGGGCGGTGTTCAGGTTTCGCAGCAGGTTGCTTTGAAAGAAGGCCGGAACGTTATCCGGCTGATCGCCAGCAACGGATCGGGTACCGGCAATTCGGAAACGCTGTCGATTGTATACGAAAAAGCTAAAAAACGCATCGCGCTGGTGGTGGGTAATTCCAAATACCAGTCGGGCAGTAAGTTGCAGAACCCCGAAAACGACGCAAAAGCGATCTCGCAAAAGCTTACCGGGCTGGGCTTTACCGTAATTGAGCGGATCGATGCGAACCAGGGCGACCTCCGGGCGGCCGTGGCGCAGTTCGGCAGCAGTGTGCAGAGCCAGGATTTTGAAGTGGCGCTGTTCTATTATGCAGGCCACGGCATTCAGGTAGCAGGCAAAAATTACCTGATGCCCGTCGATATCAGCCCGCAATCCGAAATGGAGCTGAAAGTACTGGCCGTTTCGGCAGACGAAATCCTCGACCAAATGGCGGCAACCGACGAAAACTCCCAGCGGACCAACATTATGATACTCGACGCCTGCCGCGACAATCCGCTCAGCCGCACGTGGACGCGCAGCTCGGGCACAAAAGGGCTCGCGGGCATGAGCGCGCCTCCGGGAACGCTGATCACGTTTTCAACCAAACCCGGATCTACCGCATTGGATGGCGACGGGAAAAACAGCCCCTATACCTCCGAGCTGCTGAAAGCGCTCGACGTGCCCGATCTGCGCCTGGAAGACATTTTCCGCACCGTCCGCGTACGTGTGATGGAATTGACCAACCGCCAGCAGATCCCGATGGAAAACAGCCTCCTCACCCGCGAACTGATCCTCAACCGGACCAGGTAGCATCATTATGCACATTATGAAGTGGCTGCTGACCGTTCTGTTCTTTGTTTTACCACTGCATTGCTCGCTCGGGCAAGAGCTGAGCCCGTATTACAAGATCAAAGCCGCCGACCGCGTGAAGCAGGTACTGAAAGATTTCGAATCGGCATTCGGGTTGCTGACAAACCCTTATATTATTGATTCTGAGGAACGCGACGAGGCCAGCTATCGCATGCGCGCGAGCCTGCGCGACGATGCCCGCTTTGAAAATGACCTCATCCCCGACCATAAAGGCACCAAAACCATCGACTTCAACGAGTACCAGCGCATTGCGTTTATCAGCTACAAAAAGAGCGGGTTAACCTATCATGTCGACTGGGAGGAGGCTGAATTCAAAGCCATTCCGGAAGGATACCTGGTATTGTTTTACGGTTCAAAATCGCTTTTTGGCAGCTACCAGGGCCAAAAACGGCTCCAACTCGAAAACGTGCCCTGCCGTGCCGGGGTGTTTATTGAAATAACCGAAAACCAGGTAACCAAGGCAAGGATCGGTTTCATGGATACGGATTTGAAAGACAAATCCAAAAGCACAATATCCCTAACCGACCAGCGTAATCCACTGGAATTTATCACATTACCGGAAGTAATCGATAAACTATCGGGGCAGGTTGCCCGGGCTATTCCAAAAAACGGGGTGCGTAAACTGGCTATCGAGGAGATCACATTTCAGGGGCTCGGCGTTTCCAATGATTTTTCCAAACAACTTACCGGCACGCTGAAATCGGCCCTGACTCGCATTAACGGCGATATTCAAATCGATCTGAGCGCCACGCGGAGCCTGGAAGCTTTACTGAAACTGAAAGGCGGCTACCAGAAAGCGGGGAATTTCCTGAAAATCGGGGTGCAGCTATTCGATGGCTACGACCACCCTGTCGGCCATGAAATCTTTGCCGAAATTTTGTTGCTCAATATCCCGAATGCCGAAATCGAGCCGGCCGAACACCTTGTGCAGGAGGCGCTGCGTGTGCGGGAGATCACCGATAAAAAGACCACGCGCGAAGAGGTGGTCGAAGCTGCGGAACTGCTCCTCGAAGTGAGTACCGACAAAGGCTACGGGCCGCAATCGTATCGCGAAGGGGATATCATGCGTTTGAAAGTACGCGCCAACAAACCCTGCACGGTAAGGATGATCTACCAGGACGCCGCTAAAAACATTGTGAGGCTACGTAACGACGATTTCAGGATCGCCGCCGAGGCCGTGGATAAATGGATTGAAATACCCGAGAAATTTGAATGCGCCGCACCTTTCGGATTTGAAATGTTGCTGGCATATGCCACCGAGGGAAATTTTAAACCGATTG
>CAMLNK010001069.1 GCA_946481035.1 uncultured Dyadobacter sp.
AACGTATTGCTTTTGCTCGAAGAGCCATCGCGCTGAGAAAAGCCGGCATCCTTGCCCGAAAGTGTCCGCGCTTCGAGCCTCCACAGTAGATTACCCGTCACCGCATAGTCCATATTAGCTGAAAATCCCCAGGTTTTAAACCCATCGGGATTACCCGTCGAAATAATCACCCCTTTCTCATCCTGAAAATACTCCCCTCTTGCCGCGAGGTTAATTTTCGAAGTCGGAGCATAACGGACGATCATCACCGGTACCAGCCAGTGGTTATAGCTGCTGCTACCCTTCTCTTTTTGTTGGGTACCGTAGTCGAACCCGGCGGTAATGCCCCATTTTTGGTTTATTTGGAAAATACCGTACACATTATGATAGCACCGCATCTGGCGCACGCTATCGGGTTTGTCATTACCGATGAAAGTGCTGTAATTGAGCGTCACCGCTGCCGACGGCTTGTAGGTAATTTGTGTACCCAATGCCGGGGTAGTGTTACCGTCTACCCGTTGAATGCGCTGCCAGCCGTTCAGGTACATCGCGGCCAGGTACAGCTTGCCATCGTCGGAAGTATAGTTCAGCTTCGCGCCCGATTCGAAATAGGGTGAGTTTTCGGCGACCAGGCTTCTCGTTAATGTCCAGTTATCCTTGCCGATCGCGCTTTCAAATCCGATATGGGAAGGCATAATGCCCGCATCAAGCCACAGATTCGCCTTTTTTGCCAGTTTGATGCCGGCATTGGCCTCATAAATATTTCGCAGCACGCCCGGCTCGGCGGCATAGTTCGCATTCATGTAAGTACCCACGGCCAGCGCAAGGCTTGCACGTACGCGCTCGCCGGTATAGGCGCCCTTGATGAACCCGAGGTTCAGATTTACTTCTCCGGCCCTGTTGAAATTGTACATGAACGAAGGTGTCGTATTGTTTTCAGGTCGGTTAAAATCATAGTTATAGTACGCTTCCAGGTATCCGCTTATCAAGAATGACGGAGCGGTACCGGTAGAATCCTGGGCCTGCGCAGTCTGGAAAAAGGCCAGCGCCGAGGCCATCAAGAAAAGTTTTTTCATCGGTTGAATCAGAATGCGCGGCCGGAGCACCTTGCGGCATTTCCGGCCACAGATTTGTAAAAAGCTGCAAATACCCGCCAGCAACAGCAGTATTATTTGAGCTGGTCCAATGCCAGGTTCAGCTTCAATACATTCACGCGCGACGGGCCGAAAAGTCCCAGCAGCGGCCCCTCCGTGTGTTGTTCGATCAGATCGGCGACTGCTTTTTCGGACAGGCCGCGCACCTTGGCAATGCGCGCCGACTGGACCAGCGCTCCCGCAGGAGAAATGTCCGGGTCGAGCCCGCTGCCGCTTGCGGTCACCAGTTCAACCGGTACATCCGCCTTCTTCACGCCAGGATTATGTACCAAAAACGTATCCAACCGGGCCTGTACGGTTTGCAGATACTCGGGGTTGGACGGGCCTTTGTTGCTACCCGCGCTTCCTGCCGCATTGTAACCAACCGCCGACGGACGGGAGTTGAAATACTTGTCTTCGGTAAACTGCTGTCCGATATTGGCATAATACTTCCGGTCCCCGGCGTAAACCACCTCTCCTTTTCCATTATTAGGCGCAAGCTGGGCAATGGCCCAGACGATCGCCGGGTATACCACGCAGAAGAGGATAAGCGTGGCTGCGGTAAGTCTGATTGCAGGCAATATGTTCGTTTTCATTGTCTTATTGTATGGGTATTGTTAAATCCCGGCCCGTTGGTACCGGCTGATCACTAAATCCAGATGCTGACGACCATGTCGATGAGCTTGATACCTGCGAAAGGGATCAATACCCCGCCCAATCCGTAAATCAGTAGGTTCCTGCGTAGCAATGCACTCGCGCCGATCGGCGTATATTTCACTCCCTTGAGCGCCAGCGGAATCAAAATCGGGATGATTATCGCATTGAAAATAATGGCGGAAAGGATCGCGCTTTCAGGGCTGGCCAGGTGCATGACGTTCAGCCCTTGCAGAGCCGGAATGCTGGCGATAAACAACGCCGGGATAATGGCGAAGTATTTGGCCACGTCGTTGGCGATGGAGAAGGTAGTTAACGTGCCACGGGTCATCAGCAGCTGTTTTCCGATTTCGACGATTTCGATCAATTTGGTCGGGTCGTTGTCCAGGTCGACCATATTACCGGCTTCCTTGGCGGCCTGGGTACCGCTGTTCATCGCCACACCCACGTCGGCCTGGGCCAATGCAGGGGCATCGTTGGTACCGTCCCCCATCATCGCTACGAGCCTTCCGCCTTCCTGCTCTTTTTTAATGTAATTCATTTTATCTTCCGGCTTGGCCTCGGCGATAAAATCGTCCACACCTGCTTTTTGAGCAATAAACCGGGCTGTAAGCGGGTTGTCACCAGTTACCATCACCGTTTTAACGCCCATTTTACGCAAGCGCTCGAAACGTTCGCTGATGCCGGTCTTGATAATATCCTGCAACTCGATCACCCCGATTACGAGCTCGTTTTACGAAAC
>CAMLNK010001070.1 GCA_946481035.1 uncultured Dyadobacter sp.
AGAAATTCTGCCGTGTGAATGTTACCCCGCCATGCATGGCCGGCCCTATGAACGGGTTATACGTGAACAATACGATAGGCATATAGGTGTTGTAAGCAAATGCATTTCGATTATATTCATACAATTCTTCGTTTTTAGACCTTACATTTTTCAATTCAGGGCCGGAAGTGATTATTGTGTGCGGCGACTTGTCATACAAAAGAGTCATTTTTCCCTTCCTTGCTACATTTGAAAAGTCTGCAACAACATCGGTTCCCTCTCCGCTGACTATTCTGACAAGGATAGATTTTTCCGCCTCTCCGCTAATATTGAAAATGTCCTCTCCCTCTAAACCGTAAAGTCGAATTTCTTTGGTTTCCTCGGCCTTGAATATCCGGTGATAGTAAACGCGGGACAGGTCCGGACCGCCGTCGGAAATTCCAGTGACGGTTACCTCTACCGAAGAATCCGCGTTTCTCACAACCTGAAAAAATTCTTTCTTATTGGAACCGACTACGTCAACTACTTCTGAAAGCAGTTTATAATATTGTGTCGCGTAGGCTTCCAGGTCATTTAGCCTCACTTTCAACTTGCGCTCAATTTCCTGCCCGTCCGTTTCATATACCTCTGCTGGCATACTGTGAACGGCATTTTCGATATCCTTTTCAGTAATCGAATGCCTGATTTCCCCGGCTGCTTTGATCCAGTCCTCTTTACCAAGCTCGTTTCCCAGGAACCGGTCGAGGTGTCGCGCCTGCCACATCAGACTTCTTAATCCACTAATTTTTTCACCAAAATTCTCGCCGTTCGGAACGGCCCACTCACGGTCGGCGAGCCATGGAAAAATACCATCCCAACGTGAAAAGGCGTGATCACGATCCCGGGGTATCGGCCTGTAAATAGTTCCCCGGTGATTGGTAAACCCTGCCCACTTCCAATTATCCTCATGCTTGCTCCAATCGCCGATCCAAAGATCGAACATCCGCGCCTTTGCAAACTCCCTGGTGTCGACAGAATTGGCATGATCGCGGTACAAATGGCCAAAAGTTTTAAAACTCTTTTCTATCGCAACCGCGTCAGCGAAAATCCGGCCAGTCGCCACGTTGCTGTTCGGCTGCTCCTCCAACATTCCCAGCAGGTTTTTGTAGCCCGAGCGGAATTTCCCAAGCTTTTCGTGATCGGGCATCAGATATAGCTCCGGGGTTGCATGCAGAATTCCTATTTTGTCTAATAAAGGTGCCACTGCCAATGCGCCGAATGGCTGCTGGGTAGACGTTTGGTCTTTAAGAATGTCGGCCACAACCGTACCTCTTAATTGAAAGTCCAGGGCGCGGAACGGGTCTTTGTCAATCGATCTGAACACGTACCGCTTCCCATTACCCGCCACTATTTTCAGAGATGTGGTTTGTCTCCCACCGCCAATTCCTGTAAAAGTAAGCCCAAGGTAGGTAGTGTCCAGATCCAAGTAAGGGATTTGCACCGGCGTAGTCCACGACAGCCGATAATGCTGCCCGAACCAGAGTCGGCTGAACCAGCCGCTTCTATACTCCTGACCAGCGATTGCCTTTGCATTGGCGTTCAGAGTATCCTTTGTTTGCTGACTCAAATTCTCCCGTCGCTCCGCAACAACGTCGTCCAGTAATGTTCCCACTTTTTCCGGGCTTATGGAATCGCCAGTAATTTTGAAGTATTTAAAGCCGACGTTCGTAGCGGACCGATATTCAATTTCGATCATACCGGTTTCGGATGATCGAAATATGGAACGTTTGCTTTTTGCTACAAACCGGCCGGTAGCTAGTGCGCCACTGTTAATGTGGAAATTATGTTCAATTTTTAAAATCGAATGGTTTAGCTCATGCCCGGAGGCAAGTATCACGGATGAATGGTCTTCCAGTAAATTGGAAAAACGATGACGGAATCTTTCAAACTGCTCATTGACGATATCCTTGCTGGTCCCGACATTTTGGCGAAATGCTACCCTGGCAGGCTGCAAGTAAGCCGATATCGGAAACCTCCCTCCATAACTACCTAGCGACACAAGCGGAAAATGTGAGAGGATCAACACGTGCCTGGGCCTTGCTTTATCTAATATATCTTCCAGTTCTTCGAAGAAATTGTCCGTATCAGCAATGGAACACGCGCTCGACGTTGCCGACGGCTTCTCAAATGGGTGGTTCCACCATTGAGAGTTGACTACAATTACTTCGAGCCCCAAAAAAGACACAACCCAGGGGCCCGGGCATCCGTGTTTTAAAAACATGCGGAAGCGGGGGTGCTCAGCCCTTCCCAGAATTTTTTCAATCGTTAACAGCTTTTCTAATCCACCCCGACCCGAATCCTTCCAATCGCGGTCACCCTGATTAAGGAGAATAAAAAGCCTTTGGTGAATATCCAGAAGATTATTTGCGTTTAACTTCCATTTTAATATTGCTTCATCATTAAAGGTTTCCGGGAAAATATCTCCGTTAAGAACCCAAAGGACTGTGTCTGCGCCGCCGTTGTTGATCGTATACCTGGAAATGAT
>CAMLNK010001071.1 GCA_946481035.1 uncultured Dyadobacter sp.
GTTCAAGGACATCCGCTGGCTCGAACCGCTCGCTGTACCAGTGGAAGAGCCGGAAGAACCATCGGCAGAACGGGTAACCGACGAAACAGCGGCCGACGACGACAATGACGATGCTCCCGACGACGCGACGGCAGCTGATGCTGCGATCGACGATCCGGCGAATGCTTTGACCGAAAATACTGTTAATCCGGAAGAGAACGAGGACGCGGAAGGGGCTGCCGGCAGCACGGAAGATGAGGATAGCGGCGAAGCGCCGAAAAGCGAATCAAAACCAAAAAAAGAGGGCAAAAAAGGATTGGACCCCAAAAGCCAGCTCGGGCTGTTTGAATAGGCTTCCCAAAAGCACTTCCGACCGTCGGCAACAAAAGTACCCGTCGGTTGCGTACATCAGATCTGAATGCTGATGTACGCGATCCGGCAGAATTTCCAGGAATTCAAAAGGCAACGCGTGTACAGGTGAAAAAATTGATCAAAATCATATTAGCCTTATTATTTGCCTGCATGGTTTTCATCCTGCTCTGTAATTTCTGGGTGGTGTATTGCACAAGGCAATACTCCTATTTCTCGATCGAAAGTCTGCCGCCGAACGATGTCGCGCTGGTGCTGGGCACCAGTAAAAAGTCGGAAAAAGGCACCGAAAACCTCTTTTTCAAATAACGGATGGAGGCTACCGCGCGGCTTTTCAAAGAGGGGAAGATCAAATACATTATCCTGAGCGGCAACAACGATTCTCAATACTATAATGAGCCGCTGGACATGCAGCGTGCGCTCCTGAACCTGGGCATTCCCGAGAATGTGATGACGCTCGATTACGCCGGTTTCCGCACATTCGATTCGATCGTGCGGTGCAAAGAGGTTTTCAATCAGGATAATTTCACGATCATTTCACAGAACTTCCATAACGCAAGAGCCTTATACATTGCTCATAATGAAGGAATTAATGCTATTTCCTTCGCCGCACAGGACGTTCCCGACGGCTATTCTTTCCGCACGCTCGTGCGCGAGTACCTGGCACGCCCGAAAGCCGTGCTCGACGTTCATATCCTGCGCCCGGCAGCGGACGTTACTTCCAATATCCAAATAGGTAAAAATGAGCATGACGAATGAGGCTGAGACGGAACATAACCGCCCTGATCATTCTCCTTGGCCTGTTCTGCACGAAAGGCTTTTCGCAAACCAGCTATCTTATTAAAGGCCGCGTTACCGACGCCTCGACGGGCGATCCCATTCCTTTTGCTAATATCGGCATCCGCGGGCAGCTTGGCGGCACTACCACCAATTTTGATGGTATTTACGAGCTCAAATTCACTCCGCCGGCCGACTCCGTCACCGTAACGTATGTCGGTTACGCCAGCCGCAGCAAGGCCATTGTGCCCAACTTGGCCGAGCAGGTGATCGATTTTCAGCTTGCGCCGGGCGCTACGCAGTTGCGTGAAGTGAAAATTCTGGCAGGCGAAAACCCGGCCTATGCGGTAATGCGCAAGATCGTGGCACGCAGGAAAGCCAATAATGCGGACGAGCTGACGGCCTACGAATACGAGGCGTACAACAAAATTCAGATCGATATTGATAACCTTTCGAAAGGGTTCCGAAACCGCAAGCCGGTTAAGAAAATGACCCACGTGCTCGAAAAATTCGATGAGGTGAAGGGTGAAAACGGCGAGACGATCATCCCGATTTTTATTTCGGAGTCGGTTTCCGATGTTTTTTACCGCCGTGATCCGCAAAAAAAGAAGGAGGTTATTAACAAAACCAAAGTCTCGGGCGTGGGGCTTACGGATGGCAGCGTGGTTTCGCAGCTGATCGGCTCTACCTTCCAGCAATATAATTTTTATAATAACTGGCTGAATATCCTTCAAAAGGACTTCATTTCGCCAATTTCGGACAACTGGAAATTGTACTACGAGTATTACCTGGCCGACAGCGTCTACAACGGCACGGGTTATGATTACCATATCGATTTCGAACCGCGCCAAAAACAGGACCTCGCATTTACCGGCTCGCTGTGGGTCGACGGGCAGACATTTGCATTGACGCAGATAGATGTAAGCGTGGACAAGCAAGCCAACCTCAACTACATCGACCGCATTAAGATCCAGCAATCCTACGAGCTATCCGACGATGAAAAGACCTGGCTCCCGCGCAAAACCCGCGTGCTGATCGACGTCGACGAACCGACTCCGCAGGCGGCGGGAATGCTCCTGAAATTCTACTCCGCCCAATCCAAATACAAGCTCAATGCGCCCCGCGATAGCCGTTTTTACGATACAGCCATTGAACTGGCCGAAAACTACCGTGACCACGATTCGACCTACTGGCTCAAAAGCCGCCCGGAAGACCTCAGCCCGACGGAGAAACTGACATTTGAACTAATCGACTCCCTGAAAGCGCTGCCGGTGGTCAAAACCTACACGGAGCTCCTCAATATTTTTGTAAACGGCTACAAACGGATCGACAAATGGAACATCGACCTCGGCCCCTATTTGTTTTTGTATGCCAACA